>CAUQNI010000005.1:0-109034 GCA_963519555.1 uncultured bacterium | reverse complement strand
TAAGAGCTGATAGTATTAGTCTATTGTGTAAGCAATAGACTAAGGGTACCCTTAGCGATATTTATACATATTATACCATGAATTTTACAAACGATAAAACCCCACCAAGATTTAATCTTGGTGGGGTTTTGGTGGGGAATAATATTATTCCACCGATTTTTAATTGCTCTAAGCAATTCTAAAATCTTGATTTACTAGGCTTCCGCAATCTCTTGCGATACTCTATTATTTAAGAGTAACTGAATTCTACTATATAAATAGGAAGAGATAAGATAAAAGACTTACCAAATAAGACTTTATGCGTTACAACTTACATATATTTTTTACCGTAAAAATACAAAAGTTTACACCTTATGCCCCTTTTTTGCCCCCTGTTTTTATTATTGACAAAACACCGTTTTTGACAATAATAAAAAAATAAAAAGGATCTATTATTAACAAAATGGCATTTTTGACAATAATGCCCTGCCATTCTCCTCTCTATTCTTCAAGAAAGCGTTTTTTTGAACAATAGGATTGTAATTCCTGTTTCTAATCGTTCAAAATGCGTGTTTTTGAAAAATAGAAAACCGTGATTTTTGTCACGGTATTTAAAATATTTCGTTATCAGCTTTCATTTCAGCAAGCACCGAAGTAGTAAGGATTTTCTCGGCTATGCCCCCTTCTTCGATTTCTTCAGGAGTATAGTAGTAATCGATGATAGGACATTTATCCAATATTTCGTTGTATTCCCCACGAACGATATAGATATATTCGTCCGTCAATCCCTCAGCCATGTCCGCTTCCAGTTCTTCGATTGACTCTGAATAATCGTAGCTAAAACGATAATTCCCAGCGTCAATCCAAGATTGCACCCTCATAGCTACTTCAAGACTCAACTTATTGAAGTCTTTCTTCCCGTTTCTCAAGAGAGAAATAGAACTCTCTTGGATTCCTATCTCTTTTGCTAAACGATAGGCTGAGACAGCCTTATTCATCAAGACCGCCTCAACTTGTGATGTGTTAATACGCATATATCACCCCTTTATCAACGTATCCGACTTTTCTCACGCCGTCGATTGGTTTCATGCCCCGACCTTCTATTAAGAGTATATTATCTTCATCAACCCAAAAGTCATACCCATCAGCGAACTCTTCGAAAGTCATTTTGCCTTGAAATTCTAATTCATAAATTCCATTAAGTAATTCTTCAATTCTATTTTCCATCATCTTTTTCTCCTTTTTATTTGTAAAGATAAACATTTTCGTTTCCACAAAAACCTACAAATTCAAATTTTTCAAATTTGTTAAAGGCTTCAAAATCTTCAACGTCTAAAACTTCTTTTGTTCCTTCGATATAAGAATAAAGACCTTTTTCTTCTAAATCAGCTTTACCAACGAAGATACCTGTATTTCTTTCTGTGAAGCCCTTGCTATTAGCAAGTTTTTCTAGTTTTTCTTTCATATCCATGCCTGCACCTACTGTCATTACGAATTCATTATTGATTTTCATTTTATTTTACCTTGAGAACTTTGTTCTCCCTTTCCTTATCTTGATTATAGTATATCACTATACTTTACGTTCGTCAAGTATTTTAACAAAGAATTTTAAACTTTTTTTATTTTAGAAAGTACTTTCAGAGCAAACAAAAAAACCGCAAGCCTAAGCCTGCGGTAAAAGAACATTTTAGAAAATTTCCTTTCTATTTATTTTAAAGATTATTTAGTTGTAATTAGGCCTTCTGGCTCAACTGTGAACTCTGGTTTGTCTGCCATTGTGCCGTCTGGTTTGATGTAGTACCAGCCTGTCTTGTCGGCTGACTGGACGAAAGCATTTGACACCATAGTGCCTTCTTTACCGTCTAGATAGTACCAAGTATCCTTGTACTTAACCCAACCAGTCAGCATGGCACCTTCTTCGTTGAAATAGTACCACTTCTCAGCGATTTTCTTCCAACCTGTAGCCATGTGTCCAGAGTTATCGAACCAGTACCAGTAGCCATCTGTATGCTTCTTCCACTGTTCTGCAAGCATGTAGCCTGAGCCGTCAAAGTAGTACCAGGTGCCATCAATCTTTTCAAACTTGTCTTTTGGATAAGAGCCGTCTTCTTTAATGTACCAGTAGCCTGTATCATTCTTCTGCCAGCCAGTTTCAATTGTCAATCCATTTTCAATATCATGCTTAAACTGTTCACGGCTGATTCCCCATTTTGCCAGATATGGATAAGGGTCAACGTGGTCTGAATGGTTGTCGGGTTGGTTATTCGTACAGTATTCATGCGTTTTGATACCTGCTAGGTCGTCTGTATCAAGAGTTTTTGGCAATCCTGCTTCATCTGCTAGGTTTCGAAGCAATTCGATGTACAGACGGTAATCTGTCATGAACTCTTCTTCAGTTGAATGGCTTTCAATCAGCTCAACCGCTGCATACGTTTCAGCATTCCAACCGCCTCCAACATCGTATGATCCGTTGTTTGTTGGGCCTACCTGCATAACACGTCCATTCCCAACGACATGAGAAAAGAACCCTAAATCAGGGTCCTTTCTGTAGTGATAGTCCGCTTCATTTTGTACAGTTGAATTGCGATTGCCTGTTGAGTGAGCGTGTACGTGACGGTACGGCTCATAGCCTACTTGAGGCAAGTCCGTACGTAGTCTACTTGTATCAATATCCATACTTACTCCTCGCTTGGTTTCTTGTACTCTAGCGCTCGTGTGCTGTCTGTGATTCCGCTTGTTGTCGGGTCATTGACCAGACCGATAGCAGTCAAGAACACGAATACCGCATTAACAAGTAAAATCAGCTTGTTGCCGATATCACCTAAATCAAGATGATATCCAAAGACTGCTGCACCAGCTTGCAAGACAAGCAAGAAGGCTGGAATTGCAGTCAACCAGAAAAATTTATTTTGTAGTCGCACTTTCCAATTAATCATATTGTTTTCCTTTCTTTTATGGCAATGTTGTTGGCCATGCTTCATCTGTCAGATATGAGATGGCACTTACACGGATATCTCCGATATCTCGGTCAGTTGGTACAGGATTTAAGAATTGAAACCTTAAATGGTTTGCGTCTTCGTACCCTCCTACGTACCAAGTCCCGTAAATAATTCCATTGTCATTATATATATTCCCAATTAGCGATGATGAGGTTCTAAATCCGACAGGTAGACCATCTCTGTAGACAACAAAACAATTTCTTTCACTATCGGAAACTTGTTCAAAATATCCTTGACCACCACGTCTTACAATTCCGAACCAGCCCCATCGAAGCCCTCCGAACTGGTATAAGACCAAATTGTTAACGCGTCTTATCTTCACGAATGAACTCCCTAATTTTGAAACTGAGTTAAGTGTCCTCCAACCAGTATCCCCTATCAACACCTTCCAGCCTGTGTTCCCGTTTCCGCTCTCTTTAATCCACTTGAGAGCGCCATTGGTCACATTGACATCTACATAGGTCGTCCCGATTTCGGCTGTGATGCGGCCTTCTGGCGAGCCTGCGCCACGGATTTCATGCCCTACATTGTCTGGTAGCGGTAGAGTGACATTATTACCCCCGACAATGCCGAGGGTATTTCCTGTCAAGGTCAGCCTTGGTTCAGGCTTTTGGTTCAGCACCTTCACATCACGGCCAACCGCTTGAGCAAATTCCTCTAGATTGCTCATAGCTATCACGCTTTCGCTGCGTTATAGGTTGCGACCAGGTCAAGGTTTGCAATGTTGTCAATACGTGTGCCTAAATCTGAAATCTTTTGAACAACTGCGCTTTGCGTGTCACCGTTCATGCTTGCGATTTTATCCGCAATTTCCTTGAGCGTGTTCAAATCTTCAGATACGCCCTCACCCAAAATCTCATTTTTGACAGCAGTTTTAGCTTGTTCAATCAGTTGAGTGACTGTCGCATTATCAATCTTCCCGTTAAGCAATTGTTTCAATTCCTTAATGTCAACACCAACTGCCTGTGCGAATGCCGTTAATTTTGTTGTATCCATATTTTATACCTTTCCTAAATTGTAGTAAAAAAGCAAGTCTGGGATTTCCTGACATGCTCCACCTTCACTTGCAGGTCTTTCTGCAAGCTGTTTTTTTATTTCTTCTGCTATATCCAGCTTCTTAAGAGCATGGACTTCTTCTGTGACCAATTCTTTATCTGAAGCCACTATCTTGATATGTGTCTCTTTGTCACTCGGGAAAATATATCCGCCAGCGCTAATCTCTAAGCGGTATTTCCCAATTGGCAAGATAGTATCCAGATTAAAATTCACGCTTGAGTTTGTGACAGTTACCCTCTTCTTCCATTGGTACTTGCCTATGGTCAAACTAACGACCGCCACCTCCCCTTCAAGAGAGGGGACGGCTCGATAATCTTCGTCTAAAAGGACAAATCCAAAGGTAGAAGCCACATCACCTTGCTTGATGAGGTAACCGCCATCCACTTGAGCAAGATTGGTCGTATTGAGATTACAGACCATTCTGCGCCCCTTTCTCATCTTCAACTAAGATGTCATCTCTAATCTGCAACGCTTCAAAATTGTTGTACAAGTGGTCTATGTAGCCATTGCCACCAAGAACTTTATAACTATTATGCATGTTTTCGACCACGTAGAACTCATCCTTGGTAGTAAAACCACGACGGATTGCCCTGCGAATATCACGATCAAGGCGCATCCTCATCGTAACAAGGTGCGCATCGTCGTGAAGTTTTAGCTTTGCCTGTACTTCGTCAATTTTGGCGTTGTTCTCGTCAGCAGTAATCTGGACATCTTTGATTTGTTTCTTGACTTCACTCAATTCTGAAATGATTTGGTCTGTCTGTTCTTTTGATTTCTTCGGTAACTTATAGCTAAACCAAGCTACGATGATTGGCGTAGCCACTGGTAGTACGTTCATGAAGAAATGCTCAACGTGTTGTAAGACGTCCATAGTTACCCCCGTTATTGGTTAGGCGCAACTGTTGTAGCAGAAGGTTCTGTTACTGTTGGAGTCACGGTAGCTGTCGTAGAAACTGCAGCTGCTGGTGCAACAGTTGTAGGCTCATTTTGTTCTTTAGGCTCGTACTTCCATGCTGCGCCATATCCATCACGTTCAAGACGTCCATCACGAATAAAGTCGCTTGCAGGCTCTCCATTATAAGTAAATTCACGGTTAAGTTGTACCAGAACCCTCTTACCTTCACCATCTACCTCAACATGTGCTGGGTCTTCAATGGTAATCAAGTCACCTGGCATATAGTGTTTACCTACTTCAGCTGATTGAATTAAATCAACTAAAACTTTATAAGCTGTTCCGTACTGAAGCAATTTTTCGGTTATCAACGTTAAAACTAATGCGTAGCTAACCTTACCGTAGTGGTCACTTTCAGTCTTGTTCTGTTGAACTGCTTGGTCTGTAGCAGTTTGCTTAACTTCGGCTTGTGCCAATTTCTGCTCAGCCTGCTCTAATTTAGCTTGAGTTTCTTGCAATTTAGCTTGCGCTTGCACGATAGCGCTTGTTGGGTCAATCTCTGTGCGGATATGATCTAGCACCGCTTGAATCAGCACTTCTTCATTATCATTCGTGCGATTACCTGGCAACTCCACACGCTCATAGCTGTAGCGTCCAGGTTCTTCTTTCTCAATCGTTACGATTGTGACATTCTTTTCCCCTTTTAGAATAGGGTTTCCTGTTAATTTGTAAGTCATGCGTTATTTCCTTTCATTTTATCCTGAGTTTCTTCGAACAGTTCTTTAAGTGCTGGGTCGTATTCCAGCACTGCCTTAAAGGCCTGTAATTCGGCCAATGTTAGCGTATAGTGTGCATCTAAATGCGCACGTCCCAATTCGCCCTCAGCCAAGCGGTTAGCGAGCGACTCAGCGACTAACTTGTCGATTGTGTGATTATCCATGTAGTTTCTCCATTTCTTTAATTTTAAGGTCCAATTCTTGGACAGCTTTTAGCAAGTAGGGTACGAATTTCGAATAGTTGATAGACAGATAAGATGTCACTTCATCTGTTTCAATTGCTTCAGGTACTACCTTCTGGACTTCCTGTGCAATCAAACCAACCTCTTCATGCTTCTGGTTCTCGATGAAATCAAAAGAGACCATGTTCAATGCTTGAATTTTATTCAAGGCATTAACTGGACTCTCTTTAATATTTTCTTTCAAGCGCCTATCTGAACTCGAAGTAATACCAGCATAGCCTCTCCATTTTGCTGTAGTGATTTGATTCCACCAGACAACGGCATTCTCTCCTCCAGCTGGATTTGACCCAGCACCATAAATATCTGCATTTCCTGTCCAGATACCTTTGGTAGCATTAATCTTACTGTAGAAATTAACGTTTGTAGAGCCAGAGAAGTCAACTGTACCATAAAAACTAACTGTATTCTTACAATACATCTGCCCATCTGTGTCTACATGCCAAGAATTCGGACCTGCTTGGTTCCAGTTATCGCCCCAATTCGCCCAAAAGGCTGTCTTAGTACCGCGACCAGCACCATTCCCCATTCCAACCGAGAATTGGTTCACTCCAGAAATCCAGCGACCACCTCCGTTGTCAAACTGACCCAAGGTGAAACCTCCAATTTCGCCTTGATAGGCTTGTAAGAAGGTTGAACTAGACACGACTGATTCAATCTTGGTTGTGAAGATTTCCTTAGATGTCAGCTTGTCAATCAAGGCATCTCTAGCAGTCAGGTTCCGAATAAGTGCATCGTCTACGCTGATTTTATCGCCTGTGATGGCACCAGCTTGGATATGTTCAGCAGTGACAGAACCAGCGGCCATCTTCCTAGCTGTAACAGCACCATCTACCAACATGTCGGACTGGACACGAACCCGTGGAGCGATGATGTCAACGCCTCTCGGACTCGCGGAAATGGTAGAGGCTAACTGCTCGCCCGTCAAGGTAGTAGATCCGATGGTCACACCTTCAGGCGTCACTTGTACCCTCGCACTGTTTGCAGCGTCTCTCACTTCCTGCCTAATCTCTTTAGCTGTCTGAGCGATGGCGCTCTTGATATTTGTATCAAAGAACTGAGTCAGCGCCCCTTGGTTATTCTGTTGGATTTTACCCCAAAGAGTGCTGTTTGGGTCTCTCAATTCCAGCTCTATTGAACGCATATCCTTGAAGAGGCCGGACAGGGTACGTTGCGTGACGGTAGGCTCCACAAAGCTAGTCGGGAAATCCCCTTGTTCTAGCTGAATATCCGTCAACACCGTGTCACCCACGCAACCCATATGATGAAGTTTCAGCAGTTCATCTCGTGTCCGTGGCTGAAAGACCTTATAATACCGCCCGTTATGCTCAAGGGCAGGCGAACGAACGTTTTGAATAGTAATGTCCATGTGTTACCTCCATGTAGAATAGAAGCTCATATAAGTTTCTCCATTTGAAGAATTAAAATCCCTCTTTGCTTTCTCAAAATCTTCAGTATTTCTGAAACGGGCTTTAATGTAGTTTTTACTATAGCCTCGTTCTAGTGTTACTGGAATAACATTTGATTCAGTTTTACCGATAAATCGAACATCGTCAATCGAATTGTTCTGGAAGCCAAATGCATAATCGTATATATACATTACATTCTCTCCGTAACTTGGAGAGGCGATAACTCTTTTGCTAAAAAGTTCTAAAACTCGTATTCTTTTTTCCCAAACCAACCGTGTTCCTACATAACGCTGAACAACTTCCTTACCACCAACATAAATTCCTTCTCTAGCCATACTACCTCCTACGTACTACTGTAGATATCATAGATAGTATTGCTATCTTTGTTAGGAATCGCGTCATATTGAGACCTTGTGCCGGCCCAATATTTCATCGGTTGACCGCCGTTCTGGTTGATGATGTTCTGACCAGGCGCTCCAGCTGGACCTGCATTTCCTTGGGGTCCTCGTTGACCTTCTGGGCCTCTCGGTCCTACTGCTCCTACTGGACCCGCTGGGCCTGTTGGTCCTGCCGGACCTCTCGCACCCTGTGGACCTTGTGCACCTTTTAAGCCCTCTCTCTGTTGGCTTGTCAGGTTCTCGAATCGCATAACTCCGTCCGCTCCTCGTGGTCCTGTTTCCCCACGTTCTCCACGGTCTCCTTTTGGCCCTGTTAGGTACTGCAATGCTGAGAATCGGTCACGGCCATTTCCGACCTTGACCTTGCCTGTGTCGCTCTCAATACCTAGTTCGCCATCGAGCAAGATTAAAGAACTACTTGCCCAATCACTCGCTGACATACGCTTGTGTTGTACCCTTACTGGGATTGTCTCTGTCATGTTCTACCTCCGTCGAATATAATAGTTGGATTCTCGCTCCAACTTCCGTCATATCTTGAATTCTGCCCATCAGCTACCGTCTTGTAGACTGGCGCTAGCTCAATCCGTGTTGTCTGATTGTCAATCGTCACAGACTGCTCTACATTCTGATACCAGTCCCCTGAGAAGGTCAGACGATAGGCACCGTAGTAAACTGCTAGGACCTGCTCCTCTTTCTGAATCATGTCTTTATCAATCGCTGGCATGACCTCATTAGCAGGCGCTAAATGAACATGGCCACCATAGAAGGGTGTCTTATTGACTACCACAGTCACATCTGTTTTGCCGTAAGGTGTACAGGTTGATGACCAGCTAATGACGTATTTTTTACCAATCTCAAAACCGTCTCCATTGTGACCGACTTCTACAAAATCCGTTCCATAACTGATTTTCTTGGCCGTGCCACCATTGAGACGGTTCTTATTGTACTGGGTATTTCCGTCACCACCAATCAAACTAGCATTGACCCTTGCAGTTTCACTGACCTGCTCCAGTTTCTTGCTTAATTCAGCGATTGAGTCAGCGCCACTCATCAGTTCCTCACGGATACGCTTCACGAACTCAGGACGCTCTTTTTCCATTTCTTCGTGGATCTTGGCTCCCATTTCTTCGGCCTTAGCCTTGTACTGCTCGATCGCATCCGTGATAGCTTTCTCGCGCTTGGTAAATTCAGCGTCAAACGCACGGTCAGCGTTGGCGATTTCCTTTTTCAAACGTTCTTCAAAAATCTTATGCAGATTTCGGCTTTCATTCAAAACGGCATCATTTATAATCCCACCTATCGCATTCGCAAGACTGGATTGGAATGCCCCAAAACCAATTGATTTCAGGCGTTTTGCCATTGGCGAATAGGTATATTTCGTAATCTTCTTACGAACATCAAAACCATACCATTCATGGTAGATACTGACCACATCGAACATCCGAACCGCTACATCGCTCTGGCCGACAACCGAGATTTCAAGGTTATCTTCTAGCATGTCGCACATACTTGTCCGAAAATACTGCTTACCGTATTCAATCAAGCTAGCTTGGTCTTTGACATTCTGATCATTGACCTCAACAACCGCTTCATAGATTTGGCTATATTTCCCAAGCAAGGGGCTATCAATCACCACCACATAGTCGACATCAGGCGCCTTCTCTCCCTCGCCCTTAACAGTTGTTTTAAATGTTATCCGAGTTTTCAGGGATTTAGTAGAGGTCTTATGCTGGTAGCTAGACAGGTTTTTCTTGTACATGAAAAGCGATTCATTCTCTGAACCGCCATTTTTCAACAAGCGCAAGTTGTAGCCATTTCGCACCATATCTCCGCCCCACTGACCAAGAATAGAGTGCTTGTCTTTGGCCAAGACCTCCATAGCATTCTTATCCTTGATGTTAAGCGTATGCCTATCGTCGATGTCCGAGAAAAAAGAAAACGGATTGGTTCTGGTAATGCTACCAGCCAATGCGCTCAATACCCTTGTACCACTGACACGATCCACATCGATAGAGCTGACGATGTAGTTATTTAACAAGCTGATAACCTGATTAGCATAGACTTGGATATATCCTTGTTGCTTTTCAACCTCAAAAATATAAAAATCCTGCTCGCCATGCAGGTCATCTGCGGTCAAGAAAGTTTCCTCTTTCAGCAATTCCCACTTGGGATCCGATGTAGGAAAACGAAAGGTCAGTTGATAGGTATTGTTCCGTTCCTGGACGATTTCGTCATTGTAGGCCTCATTTAAAGGCGTATTGCCTTCAGTAAGATAAATCATAAGATATACCTCCAATTCGGCCGAACCGTGACCTTACGAACCGAACCAGTAAAGACCAGACCGTTATTCCCAACTGCCAATTCAAAGAATCCTCCACGTTTTCGTAGCGTATTTTGAACCGCACCATCTGCATTATAGATATTTTGTTTTTTATGCCTACAATCAATGGTCACTTTTCGTCTAATGGTCAAGTGCATGGTTGTCCGTCCGATAGTCAAAGAAATATCTCCATCCCCTTCAATCTCAATCACAGGCTCGCTATACACAGAGCCTAGATTGTCGATATTTCCACTTGATGTGAAAATCAAAGGTTCGACTGATTTCTGATAGCGGAAAGGTTGCATGCTCAACTTAAGCTCTAGTTTCCAAGCATGCATACCATGAGGGCTATATGTTGCACCAATAAAATCCGCATAAAATACAGAACCCAACTGGTAGCTAAACTCCAGCACATTGTCCTTAGGCTGAAATTTCTCCACGATAGTAGAAACATCCAATAACTTAGGAATGTAGAACGAAAAAGTCCGTTCATAACTCTCGTAGCCCCCATCTAGCACCCGATAATTTCCGTTGGCTCCGTAGAGGTTAGCATCTTCAGCCACCCTAGGCTTAGCAGCCTCCACCTGACCAAAATCAGTCACCACGCAGTGAGGGATAGTTGATGTATTAAATCCATTGATAATCATGTAAAACATTACATTCCCTCCCTAGCATAAATCGCACCTTGACGTTGGTAAACGCTCATTGAAATTTTATCAGCGTCCAGGTAAGTATCTGACGGCTTTTCAAGGATAGCAGTAAGGATCTTCTCCATACTTGCTCTCATAATCCTCATCTCAGACACGACTTTGTCTGTATCTTGCCCATTTTGAGTATTAGTAGTTTGAATCGTGATATTTCGCTGAGCCGCTTCCATTTCTTGTAAGAATTTAGCATCGCTCGGTATCCCGATACCAGAAGCATATTTAGGAACCCCCATCTCACGCATCAAGCGTTTTGTCTTATCAGCTCGCAAAACTTTAGCCCCTTTAGGAAGAGGAAGCAAGACATCCCTCCCCTCAGGAATAAAACTACGACCATCTGGAAGAGTAACTAATTCCTTGTAGGTGCTATTGCGTTGGTCATTGACCATAGCGAGACCACCAGGATGGTAGTTGGTACCCTGAGCATGCCGACTAGCGAAAACATTAGTAAAGAAATCACCAGTTACCCTAGTAATCCAAGTCCTAATGCCTGCAAGCACGCCAGACGCATTATCTTGAGCGTTGATTGTAACCGTTTTGTCTTGAATGCTATTAACGCCACTTTTCACCTCGCTGACAGTACTGGAAGTGCTATTTTTAGCAAGGATATCTACTGGATTGTATTGCTTAATAGCATTAATGGCCACACTCGTCTCATTTCTAACGCCTGCAGTCTGATCTTTAGCAAGTAAATCAATTGGTTTTTCCTGTTTCGGAGAGTTCACGCTCGCTTTTGCACTATCAACAGCTGAACTAGTATTATCAGTAGCGTTCAATGATTTAGAATCAGGAGTGATTGTATTCCACGCAAGCACCTTATCGATTGATAACTGACCATTATTCAAAACATTTGTAGGATCTAGTTTCAAATCTTTTGTAAATGGAGTAGTTGCATTCCAAGTCGTTAGCGTGTCAGTCGAACGAGCAACGGCCTTTCTGAAATTCTCATCCGTAGCCAGCAACTCTTTCTGCTTAGGAGTCAAGGCATCGTAGTTATAGAGAGCTTTGGAAGCCTCCTCAGCCTTATTCATCACATCTGTATTTTCCAAAAGCAGTTGCTTGACTTCCGCAGGCATACTGTTCCAGATTCTAAGATGGTTTTCACTATCAAAGATTGCTTGCAGTCCTGCTTGATTTTGGACAATCAACTGTTTTTCTTCCAGTGTCATGGTTGACCACTTACCAGACTCAACGAGAGCTTCAGCAATCGTTACCCGAGCATTTGAGTTGATATTCGCATTTTTAACAATAAATTGCAATTGCTCCCAACCCTCAGCAGATTTAGTCGCTTCCCCAATTACTTCTTTTACATTGGATTTAATCTCAAAGTTCCCATTCTCATTGATATTCCCAACAAGTAAAGACCATGCATCATTCGCTTCTTTTGTCTCTTTGCTCATTTCGCTAGTGTACTTAGCAAGGATACCATTAGAATCACCTATTTTTTGAGAAGCTTCTGCTGCCTTTTGACCGATTACTTCATAAGACAAACCATATTCTTCCAGAACTCTCTTAGCCTCTTCCCAGTAGTTCCAACTTTGCCCAGTCCGAGCTTTTACCTTAGCGTCAAGATTTTGCATAACCTGGTAATACTTAGTACCTAAGGCTTCCATGGTTTGGGTATGTTCCGTTTCAAGAGTTTGCAGTTTTTTGTTATAAGTCTCTCGATCAATGAGTTTACCTTCAAGCATCTGCTTCAGTTCATCTTTTGATGTTTTATATAACTGATTTTCTTCATCCAGAGCCTTCTTCAAAACATCTCTTGTATGCTTTAATTGCGTTTCATTTAAACTACCAATCTCTCCATTCAGAGCCTGAATCGCAGCCTTTTGTTGTTCGCCAGATAATTCCATCATTTCGATTCTAGCTTTGATCATCTCTCTCTGATTATTCAAGACGATTTCTTTTTCTTCTTGAGAAAACTTGCTAGCGTCCCCATTGTGACGTTTGTAAATTTCACTGACTTGATTAGCCATTGCATCGGTATTTGAAACAACTTGCTCATTTCTTGCTTTCATTTTAGCGATTTCTTCATCGCTAATACCCCACTTTTTAGCCAGCTCTTCCATTCTCTGACTCGCTTTTTCAGCGCCTGTAGCTACCTCTTCATGAAGTTTTCTAAAAGCCTCAGAAACTTTTTCAGCATCGCCAGCGTGGGTTCCAAAGTTGGCTACTGCTGTGCTGGTATCATCTACAGTTTTTTGGAACGTTCGTAGTTCTCCACGTTGGACATCATCTAAGGTTGAACCAAATTCCTCCGCCTTAATACGCGCCTCGTCTTTCTTATGTCCTAGATAGACCAATCCTCCAGCTAGTAAAGCAGTACCACCCACAAGCAAACCAATCGGATTTGTCAAAGCTCCAATAGCTCCAGACAAGAGACCAGAACTAGATGCAGCAGCACCAGTTCCTTCCGCTAAAACAGTAGCTTCACTTCCTACCTTAGCAAGACCGAGACCGCCCTTTAATAGTCCTCCTAATTTACCAGCATGTTTTATCAAGATACTAAGAGCCGTCGCCCCATTGCCTAGAAAGTTCAACAAAGGATATCCTATAGCCAAAAAACCACCAATACCAACTGCCAAGCTCTGTACGGCTGGAGGAGCCTTACTTAGCCAGTCGATAAATTGGTTCACCTTATCAATCGTAGGAGTTAGTAAGGGTAATAATTTCTGACCAATGTTAATCTGTAGAACTTCCAAACTAGATTTAAAACGTTCCACTCCGTTTTTAGAAGACTTAGATAACTCATTTGCTAAATCCTTTGTATAAGTCGTCGCCCCCTTGGTTTCGTTAGCGAGATTACGCAACGCATCTCCACCTTGGTCAACCAAGATATTCATCGCTGTCTGAGCTTCTGTACCAAAGGCTGTAGCAATCAAGGCCGATTTTTGAGCATCTGTCATTCCTTCCGTATTCTTTTTGATACGATCCAAAATATCAGGTAGCTTAATTGCCCCACTACGAAATTCTTCTGCAGAAAAACCTAGTTTTTCCATTGCCTCAGCGTTTTGCTCGGATGGTTTCAAAAGCCTTGTCAAAGCTCCACGAAGAGCAGTACCGGCCTTTTCACCAGCGATACCATTGTTGGATAAAAGACCAACAGCAGCGGCAGTCTCTTCCAAGTCCATACCAACGTTTTTAGCAACGGGACCAACATACTCCATTGCAGCCCCCATATCAGCGAAACCAGCGGCCGTTTTATTGGCTACAAAGGTTAAACTATTGGTTACTCTCTCTGTATCCTGAGTAGATAGCCCAAACTGTTGCAAGATATTCGTAGTGGCGTTCATCACCGTATTGAAGTCCTCACCAGATGCCTTAGCAGCATCTAGGATAGCAGGCATGGCTTCGATTGTCTGATTAGCATCAAAACCTTTCTTGATGATTTCTTGCATCCCTTCATTGATAGATGCAGTAGAAATCCCATACTGCTTCGCCCAATTTTTTGAACTCTCCCCCAATTTTTCAGTTGTTGCGCTCAACTCATTTGCGTTGGGAATCGTATCTGCTAACAGAGATTTGGTTGTGTTCATCTGGCTTTCAAAGTCAATCGCCTTCTTAGTAGAAAGCGTAAAACCAGCTAATAAAGCAGCAGATACAGGCTTCATTGCATCGCCCATAGCTCGCAATTTTTCCCCACCTTTAGCAAGTTTTTCGCTCAAGGCATCCATCTTACCAGACCAACTATTTTCACGCCCTACATCTTGTAAAGCTTTTTCAACACCACGTAGCTGACCTTCCATTGCTGCTAACTTGGCATTCTCACGCTCAATATCAGCAGCAGCCTTGTCAAACTTAGCTGTTCCAGGTTCAAGTTTGTCAAAACTTTTCTTCATCTCATCCAAAACTTTACGTTGTGAATCAATGGCTTGTCCTAAAGTATTGTATTTCGCTTGAAGTAAGCTAGCATTTTTTTCATTCCCCTTTAAAGTACTATCCAAAGAACGGACATTGTTTTGAAAGTACTTTACAGCGTTTTTGGCACCATTTAGAGTAGGACTGAACTTCGACACGTCCAGCCCTAGCTCGATATACATCTGACCTAACGGCGTACCGCTTGCCATCTTGTTCTCCTTCCTATCTCCTCAGAGCAAAGAAAAAAGCCCTTACGGACTTTTCATCATTCTTTATAAAAATCATCCATTGCCAGGCTCATAAAAGCCCAGATAAACAAACCAAGAAATAGATAAGCATAGAGCGGCAAGGAAGCAAAGATAAAGGGTGATAATAAAATCATTCCCAAGGTATCTCCAAAATTTGTACAAATACAATACAAGCCAAAAGCAAGATAAAGGACAAAAATGGTAAACCAAAACCAATATCTTCGTCGCGCCTTTTCTTTTCGAGACATTTCTTCCACCTCCCTTACATAGCTCTATTATATTCCTAAGCCTTTTATTTGTAAAGTCCTGACCTAGAGACTTTCTAAAAAATCTGCCAAGTCAAGCACTTCTTCTTGTTCACTCGTTTTCATACTCCCAAGAACACCCATCAAGTCCTCCCAACTCGTATCCATCACATCGCGAATACTCATTCCATAAGGACCCTCTGTAACTTGCTTGATGAAACCATAAAAACGTTGAATAGCTTGCCCAGGTGCTAGCTCTTTTCCTTTGGGTCTACATCACCTACCAGATGAGCATAAATGTCTGTAAAAATAGAAATCACTTTCGCAAAGTCTGTGTGTTCTAGTAATTGTTCTACTGTCACATCATCAAACAAACTAGCAATAAATCCTAACTGCTTATCAAGCTTCTCTACCTCAGATAAATCACTTGTCAAGGATTCGTTCATGACCAAATAATCACGATAATCACGAGTTGTAATTTCCTTACTTGTCTTTAGGACATCTTCTCCCTTGTCATTTTTGATTGTAAATTGAACCTTAGCCATATACTTTCCTTTCTAAAAAAGTAAAAGAGAGCTTTCGCCCTCCTTCTACCCCGCAGCGGTCATCTTTAGTTGACCTTTCAATTTCTTCAACTTTTCAGTATCTGAACCATAGACAATAGCACCATAACGCCCCTTAGTTGCAGCGTCTGAACTAGCTGTCGCAGTGAAATTCACACTAGTAGTAGCTAACTCATTCGCCTTATCCTTGAGCGTTTCAAAATCAATAGCATCCATAGAAAGCTGACCTTTGTAAAAACCATAGTAAACTGGCTCCCCATTAGCGGTGTTACTTTCAATGAGAATGGAAACATTCTTAGCAACTGTGTCTGCACCGAAGTAATAGATACCATCATCATCGCCATACCCCAAAGCATTCGTATATAAAGCCAATGGGACATCAAGCAACCCCATCTCTACCTTAACATCACCTACCCCTCGATTGGATACGTGATAAGCCACATTACTACCATAAGTCTTTACAGGATCGCTAGATAATCCAGTTACTTTAGCGGTCTGTGTAGCCCCTTCATTATCTTTACCTTCTAGTGTGAAAAGGTTCTCTCCAACTGTTGGAGCCTTTCCATCATGCACACAGATAGTAACTGATTTAAGTCCAATAAGTGCAGTTCCTTTTACTGTCATTTCTTTTTCCTTCTTTCTAGTATTTCTCATATAGAGCGCTCATACCACGATAAGTCCGAGCGTCTACATAGCGTTTGATATCAGGAATCCATTGTTCCAGACCACCTTCAGTCTGATAAAATCCCTGTTCTTCCATTATTTTTTCAATTCTTCCTTGGAGTTCTTTACACTCCAACCGATTAGTAGACTCTACATTGATTTGATAGAGAAAAGTCTTTGCCAGGCTAGTATTACTACCGTGAGCGGTCTGCATTGGAGGTCCGACAGGAATAATGACAATACTCGTCTCGTCATCTCCCAAGGTCTCAGGACGTTCAAATGACTTGATACTAATACCAGATAAAGACTCATCCTCCTCCAAAGCGTTGGAGAGTTCCGTTAATTTGTCCTTAATCATTACAAAAACTCCTGTTTTAACTTCATGCCGACTTTAGATTTGAAAACTGGTTTGCTACCCTCAAAAAAGCGGCGCATGACTCCGAAACCACGAGGATGCCCATTCTTTGCATAGCCAAATTCATTTAAGTGAATAAGAGTCCAACGAGGACTTTTAAAACCTAATTTAACCATCGGAACGCCGCTGGATGTACCAGTCACATTCCCATGGACTACAGCTCCAACCGTCTTACCAGTATCAGCGTACACTGCCATAGCCTGTTTGAAAGTCGGCTCAAACTCCTCAACCGTCTCCTTCAAAGCCTTGTTGACCTTTCTACGAACCGCTGGCTCTCCTAAACGAGCCTCAATATTCCTCAAAATATCATCAAATCCTTTTAGATTTGCTCCACTAGACATCACGACCACCTCCGATAATAACTATCAAAAAATCCCGATTATCATAATCAGGACGCACATCGATAACCTGCCATTTCTTACCAACTAAACGGATATCACCCACTTCGACAAAATGCCGACTTTCAGGCTGATAATCTGTCAGAGGGTCACGAATCTTCAAAGTCATCTTAGCTTTCATCGCTTTTCCAGTCGCAATCTCAAAGTCTTTCATACTTGGAGAATAAATTTGCCCAATCGTATAAAAAGCCTTCTCGTAACTCACATCACGACCATCAACCCCTTTTTTTATTTTAGAGGTATAGAAAGTCAAAGGAGTTCTCAAATCTCCATTTTGAGCCTCAGGCTTTTTATAACGATAGCTTGGTCCCTCACTCTTGGTCATTCACAGTCACTACTTCCATAAAACTACTACTTCTGGATGTCTTTTCCAACTCGACATAGTCAGGTAAATGTTCCTTGAGCTCAGCAAACCGTTCTTCTGTCGCTTCAAAACTTTCTCCGACCTGCCTAACGACGCCCTCCTTGAGGTCATAAAATTCTTTTAATACCTTAATCATCACTATCCTCCATTTCTATCCTATTTAACGACAATGCTAAAATATCCGCTTTGAAATTTTCGTAAAAAAATTCAACTTGATCATTATAGACATAGCGAGCACGTTCTAAAATGAGTTCCCTTATTTGATGATCGTGTATATTCCCACTTCCTACCAAGCGGGTAATAACCATTTGAGAACTTTCTAACATCCGTGAGAGATTCGCATCTTCTCCACTATGAAAAATTCTCATCCGCTCCTTAAAAGGATTAAGGAGGGAATGAAGTTTAGCTTCAATCTCCATCCTTAGTCACCTTTTATTTCGCAATGTTCAGCGTCCATACAGCAGCAGTCTTTTCATCATGCGCTTTACCATAAGCAAATTGCTTAGCAGTGTAGAGATTCAAATCTTCCAAAGCATAGGTTTCGGTAAATCGTCCAAATTCAATACCACCACCTACAAAGGCATCGTAACGACCTTTGACAAATGTAGTCACCTTACCAGACGCTTGAGCAACCGACTCAACCAAGATTAGGTTATAAGGCATAGCTGTTACATATACCCCCTGAGCATTGAGGGATGTATATTGCTTCTTCACATCCCAGGCATCTACAGGATTCACTACCATAACCAAATTCCCCTCTACTGCAACAGGAGTGTTATTGTCAGCTTTTGTAGAATGGTATTTATAAACCTCCGTCAACTCTTTTACCACGGTAGCAGAGTCTGCGAAAGTCAATGGTTTTTTCTGAGCTTGTTTCTCAGCATAAGTTACTTTTTCACTTTCTGCAGTACCTGTAAGAGTACGAGATAACCCGATAGGTTTATTGTCCCCATCACCATTCAAATAACCAGCTTCAAGAGCAGCTGCAAAGGCTTCTGTGATTTGAATAGATACGTAAGACTGCAACCAAGTAGGACCAAATTTCTCAGAGTCCTTAGGGATTACAACAAAAGCGGTCAACTTAGACTGGATAGCTTCTTCTTCATTAAACTCTTGTTTCAATTGTCCTTGAATTTCAGCATTGATTTTACCCCAAACCGCTTGCCCTGTACGGCTAGACTTGAGGAATTTCAAACGAATACCTGCATTACGCAAGCCAATGTGTTGAAGAAGTGGACGAGCTGCCACCATATCCTCAAAAATACGGTCAATTGTTTCCTGAGGGAAAAGTTTTTCAATTCCTTTTGGAGGAAGTTTCTCAATGTTGTTGAAAAATTCGCGAGCTTCAGCAGTCAACTGCGCATCGTATGGATTCATATTTGCGATTTCTTTACGAGCAGCCTCTCTAGCGTCGTCTTGCAACTTATCTGTCAATACCTCAATCATCTCATTATAGAGCTTATTTTGCTCCTCCATAGGAGCACCAGTTTCTACCGCATTCATAAAGTTCTGACGAGCAGTTGTAAATTCATTACCAAGTTTCATCATTGTTTTTTATTTCCTTTCTTAAAATGGAAAACGACCCAACCCCACAGGTTCAGCCGTCTTGTCTTCTTTTTTCTTATCTTCTGGGATAGGTAAACTATTATTCAACCTATCACGAACCAAGTCTGCCAATAACTCCACATCTGGGGTCATCGCAGAGCGGATTTTTTCGATAAAATCACGAGGAATTACAGGTGTCTGACTAGCCACCAAGACAGGAGCTTCTTGACTTTCAAACATGACCTTATCTGCAAAACCATGCTTGACAGCAGAACGAGCATCAAACCACGTTTCACGCTCCATTAAATCCAGCAAATCATCTAATGCCTTACCAGTCTTACCAATATAGGCATATGCGATAGACTTGTTAAAACCCTCTAACACACCAGCCTCATGTAAGAGCGCCTTATGGTCACCACGTACACCAGCAGATACATTATGGATCATGATTTGCGCTGTAGGACTAATTTCCACCCTATCACCAGCCATAGCGATAACACTCGCAGCGCTAGCAGCAATCCCCACGATTTTCACCGTCACATGCCCCTGATAATCACGCAATGCTGTATAGATTTCACTACCAGCATACACATCTCCACCCCCAGAATTGATGTGTACCTCCACATCTTCTCCCGTCGTCGGCAATACAATATCCTTAGGAGCAGTCGCATCCATGTCTAGCCAATCATAAAACCAGCGGTCATCATTGGATACAATCGCTCCCTTAATCTGAATGATTGTCATCCTCATTTCCTCCTTTCTCTATTTCGTTTTCGCCCTGATAGTTCTTGGTGATAAGGAAAGTATCCCCACCAGGAACAGCCTCAAGACCAAGCTCCAATCTCACCTCATTTCGAGTCATCGCCCCAGATGAGATGAGTTTATCTATGTTCTCAGCAAGAGCAAACTTATCAAGTCCCCCCTCGCCAAAAATCACAAATTTTTTCTGATTAGCATATCCAGCCGAGCTCACCATAGCATGATTTAGAGCGTCACTCACTTTTTTAACTAGCGATTCATAACAATAACTGTTAAACATCTTCTGACTATTAGACAGATCAGCCATATCTCCATGCATCAAAGCCGTCGGCAAACCTAATATATCCGCAACCTCATCATCAAATTGACGTCTCAGTTTCTTCAACTCTTCAACCGATAAATTTGAAGTGCCTACCGTATTGGTCAACTCTGAATATTCCACACCGTCCATTGTCGGCACAATGGCAACCGTCTTAGACGTAAAGGACTTAAAAAGATTGTCCGCATATCTCTGCAGTTTCTTTCTCTTGTCATCGTCAAAGGTTCCATTCGCTTTTGTAGCTAGAACCCCACGAATTTGATTATTTCTAGCTAAAGCTTCCACCAGACGAGTATGCAGTTTTTCATAATCAGAAAACAAGTCTGATACATATTCTTGCAAGCGATTGTTATTATACTGGAGAAAGATTACATCACTCATAGCAAACTTCCTCTGAAATGTATAATCCCTGACAGACACCATCTCAAAAGTATCATCATACAGAGCATAACGCCTACGAGTAAAAGCATCAGCCACCAGTAACTGCTTATCATCAGACAAGACGATGAGTACTTCATTTTTCGTCAATAAGCGATAAATGACCTTCTGCCAAAACTCTGAGGCCGACTCATTCTTATTGGGACGCACATTTAAAATATAATCCCAGTCTGACGCCACATGATGATTCTCCACCATATACCGAAATTCCGACTTAGCAAAAATACGAGCCACAAACTCCGCTGACTTATCAATCGCTAAACTCTTCAATTGCAAGCGCCCCAACATTCGTTCCAACTCCTCAAAATCAAAACCAACATCAGGCGCATCACGCTTAAATAAATTTAAGAATCCCATGCTTCCCCTCCTTCCTCTTATTTTTGCCTACCACCCACCCAAAAATTTATTCTTAGATTAAAAATTCCAGCTATCGAGCATGTCAAGAAATTCCCCAACGTTCGACTCATGTACAAGCTCACGCTTGTAGAGTGCAGCAATCAAGGCATGGAAACCATCCGTCTTTCTTCGCACAGGTTCTTTCTTCAAGAAACGCTTATTACCATCCTTATCCTCTTTGATGTAGGTATTATCCGTATACCAAATCATGGAATTATCATTCTCAAAGACAAACCGCTCATTGGCAAATCCGTCCTCAATGATTGGTGCAACCTTTGATTGAATCGCCCCAGGATTCCGCAAGAACTCATATTCAAAACCTGCCTCTTCTAGCAAAGGTTTCAGCAAGTCCATTCTAAAACCATCGGCGCATACAAGCTCAATCTGATAAAACTTACTCCATTCCTCCAGCTTAGCAACCAACAGTCGCGGATCAATGCTAGGACCGTCTACAATCGTAAATAGACCTTTGTCTGCCCACTCCTGAATAGGAGCCTTGATTTTAAAAGCCCTCAAAAACTCTTTCCGAGCAAATGAATGTTGTTTCCAGATAAAATCATCCCCATTCTTAAACAACAAACCAACACTTGCAAAGTCTCGAATACTCGCATAGTCAAAGCCTGCGACACAAGACCTACCCAACAAGTCAATGCCAGGAGAACGCAAACAAGCAAGTAATTTTTCGCGAGTCGTCACATCTTTTTCAAGATCCGCTTCAGGAAGGTTCATTCGTTTTGTCATGAACTCCTGACGGCCAGACGGCTCCAACTCAAGATCATCATAGTCAGCCTTAGTTCTCGCAAGAAGCCTTTTGGCGTAAGGAGTGCTTTCATCCAACATCGGATTTGCCTTTGGCCAGTTCTTCATGTCATCCACTTCATCAGCATTGTCTAGCTTGCAGATGAAAGGGAATAGCCTGAAATCATCAACCTCTCCATTCAAGATTTGCATAGACTTCTCTATCAACTTGTCGTAAAATCCCTCGCGCACATATCCATTCGTCCCGTTGTAGAATGTTCGAGCATGAGCAATCTTACCAAGACCAGACCTTTGAACCTTCACAGCCTTATCATCTTCAAACTGGTGAATCTCATCAAACTCAAGACAGCCATCACGGGCAGAGTCCATGGTCTTCGGATTATTCGTCCGAAAAGAAAAGACCGAGTTATTCGCTCGACCTGTGATAGACATTTTAGTTAGATAGAAATGGTCCTCAAGACCTCGCCTTTGGATAGTTTCATATACCTCCTCAAAGGAAACCTTGCCCTGTTTCTCAGAATTGGCAGTGATAGTCACATCATAATCCCTAACTGGATAAAGAGGACTGATAAAAAAATTATCCCTCGCAGACATAAAACCATTCTTACCACCACCACGAGCTAGTGTATATAGATACTCATCGAAGTGTGGTTCTCCATCTTCCTTCCGAAAAAGGAAAATGAACGGAGTCAAGAAAAGCTGATACTTGGCCAGAGGGAAAAAATTCTTTTCCGCAAAACGAATAAATTTGTCGATTAAGTCATTATCAAAATACAAATCATCACGAGAATAAATTTTCTCCTTGATGATTTTAAACAGCAACTTCCTTTCCTTGTTGACGACAATTTCTCCACTCTCGGCCATTTTGATGTAGTCATCAACCAGCGGATGAGAAATCATAAGAGATCACTTCCAGACGTAGTTTTCTCAACAGGCGAGTTTTCCACTTCAAAATCAAACGATCGCTCAATAGCCAAAAGCTGATTGCTTGTTGTGTTGATTTCCTTGATGAGAGAATTCGCTTTTTGGAATCTTTGTTGCCCATTGTGGACAGTGATGACCAAGCCATCTTCATGAAGTTTAGATTTCAGCTCGTACAGCAATCTGACAAGATAAAGATAACGATTGACTTTTTCGTACTGGATCGCATCCTTTTTTCTAGGACTGAAATAGCCTATTTTAGAAAGTAGCTGATTTTCTAATTCTTTTATATTTTTTTCCGAGTATTCTTCCATTACCCCCCACCCCCTTTAATTTTTTGTTAAAAATTTGGACAGTCGAGTGCAGACCGCTTACCGACATCTTTAAAAATTTCCGATTTTTTTGACCGGGGGGTGTTTAAGTTCCATTCACCTAACCCCACCATTCATCTTTTCTGAAATTTCTGTCATTCTTATCAAAACGATCATGCCTCTTATTATGACATGCTTTGCAAAGTGTTCTAAGATTATCTAAATCAAGAGCGAACTCTGGATAGAACTCTAGCTCCTTGATGTGGTCAACTTCCAAGTTAGTAGTCGTGACCTTGCCTTCATCCCTGCACCATACACATTCGTTATGATCTCGTTTAAGTGCTTGCCTTCTTATGGTTCTCCACTCGCTGGAATTATAAAATTGGTTTCGTTCTTCTCGAGTTGAAACTTCAATCATTTGATTATTGATGTTGATGCTTTGAGCTCGAAGTTATTTAACTTGTCAATGCAATTGTTCAAGTGTTCGATTGCTTCACAACATTCTTGAGTTAATTCTTTTAGTTCTGAGCAATTTTCAATTTCGACTCCAACTACAATTTTTCCTAATGGTTTCTGTTTAGTGGTTCTTTTATTAAAAAGTCTTTTAATAATACCTTTCATAACTGTGCAATCTCCTTTGTTTTAACTCTCTCAATTCCTTGTTTTACATATTCTAGTGAACTCGCTACATGAGTTTTAACTCAGTTTTATCAAGCGTTTATCTTGAATGCGAGAAATGAAATCATCATAACCTCAAAACAATGAATTGATAGTAAAATAAAAAAATTAAAAGCCCTGAAACTTCGTCATAGCTCTATCTTGTGAATCTTGGTTTTTGCCGATATACCTAAGTGAAATACTCTGGCTTGAGTGATTCAGTAGGTCCATTATCAGGGCGACATCCTTGGTTTGTTCGTACATGAATAAGCCAAAGGTTTTTCTCATCGAGTGAGTCGCTATATTTTCTAGACCAACTTCTTCAGCGGCTTTCTTGATGATCTTATAAGCTGTGTTAGGTTTTATGTGCTGGTGCTTTCCGTTTCGGCTTGGAAAGAGGAAGTCTTCATCTTTCTTGTCTTTGATGTACTGTCGCATAGCATTCTTGAATTTCTTTGGCATCTTTCGTTTGGTTGGCTTGTCTGTCTTTTCATCAACAATCTGGACATGCCAGCCTTTAACGTGCTTTACTTTCAATTTAACAATATCACCAATACGAAAACCCAGATTAACACCAGACAAGAAGAGCATGAGGTTGCGTTGTCTATCTGACTCTTTGACTGCGCTATGCTTCGTCAGCCATTCAATCATAAGCTGAACATCATCTCTATTTCTGATTGGTTCAACAACTACCACATATCCTCACCTCCTTTTTAATGCACAAAAAAAGCAGAGGTTTCCTCTCTGCTATTCTTCATGATACTAATTTACCACATTAAAATTATCATTTGCTATCATTCTTATCATACATTTTAGATAATTTTAGTAACGCTTTATGTTTTGCACGTTGGATGGTGGCAAGGCTACAATTTAGTTTTATTTGAACTTCTTTCCAAGATAATCCGTCAATGTACAATAATCGCATCACGATGTTTTCCACTGGATCATCGAGCGACTCAATCGCTTGAACGAGTTCGTCACGTTCGTGGTACATTTGTTTGATTTCTTTATATAGTTGTTCTGACTTGTCAATAATCAACACATTCAATTCTTCAGTTTGATTCTTGTTACTTTTTGATTTTGGCATGCTGTCGAACTGCTGCCCTCGTAAAATACCTGACTTCAAACTGATGATTTCTTGGTGCTTTGACTTAGCTTTGATATCGATATAAGGCAAAGCCTTCAATCTTTTTTTGATGTCTATTGCCAAATCTTACCTCCTGACATGTCTTTATTTTTACCCAATTGATAATTTTTACTCATGATTCGTGATTACACTGCCTGCACCGTTGACAGTGACCCAACCATGTTTTTCTCTAGCTTCCGCTTCTTTCATCCGGATAAGGTTATCTGTGATTGAATCTGACTTAGCTTTGTTGGCCTTGGATTCACCTTCTGCTTTTATGATACCTGCGTCTGCTTCGGCTTGAGCTTGAACTTTCTTGGTGTCGGCTTCAACCTTGGCTTTTTCCTGTTCCTGTTTAGCTGTATCTATTTCCTTTTGTTTGACCGATTCATTTTTGATTGCTGCTTCAATCTCATCGCCTGCGTCTTGGTCTGTGATGGTAAAGGATACAAACTCCAAATCATAAGACTCAAATTTTTCCTTGAGAGCTTTATCGATCATTTCGTAAACTTCTGTACGCTTATTACCGAGGATATCGTAAATATCGTAATTTCCTGTTACAGATTCAATCGCACGTTGAACTGCTGGAGATACTACACTATTATTCACGTTTTCTAAGTCTGTGTAATTAGAGAAGACTGTCATAGCCTTTTCTTTATTAACACGATATTTCACATCGATATTAGTATTTAACCATTGACCATCTTTTGTCTGAGTCGTGATTTTCTCCATTGTTTTTGTTTGAACAGAAGTGGAGAGAGTGTAAACCTTGTCGATAAATGGCATTTTTAGATGATATCCTGTTTGCAGGGTATTTTCTTGCACACCACCAATTGCGCTAACCTTAACTCCAACCGTATTAGCTGGGATACGCTTCACGGCCGTGAGACGAAAAATCCCAAGTGAAGCAACAGCTGCAACTGTAATGATAACGCCCTTAGCAAGTTTTGTAAGTGTCGTTTTTCCTGTTTCGTGATTGTATTGTGTAAACATCGATTTTGCTCCTTTTTTAAATTATTTTTCCATCAAAAACTAGTGTTATTGTACCTGTACCATCTTTGTGTTTAGACACTAAAGCGCGACAATCTGAGCCCAATTCAACGCCCTCAACTGTGATACTGCGCTTTATCCTGTCGACATTGATGATTGTTCCCATTAATGTTTTAATTCTCATGTTCCATCTCCTCGATAAGTATGTTATCAATTATTTCTGGCTTCATTTGATATCCTCCAAAAGCTCTCTGTTTTCATATACATTCCCCACGACCTCGCAATCAGTATGTCGTAGCCACAGTTCACATCCGTGTTGTTTAGATTCAAGACGATATGCTCCACCTCTATGTCTTACAACCTCGTAATAAGTCGGTTCAGAATAAACATCCTTGGACATTTTGACTATATCTCCCTCAAATATTTCCTTGCCGTTCTTATCAAACAAACCTGTTGATTGCATGAGTTCGATTTCTTCAAAAACAAAGTTATCTAAATCTCTACCGTCTGGTAAACCATTATCAAAGTAAAAGTAAACTCGTTGCGTCGTGACCACTTCATTCTCATAGTCAATATCAAGAAGGTCACCTGTTTTAATCATACGTTTTTCTGTTTTTATCCACACTCTAAATTTCGGTTTCACAACAACACCTCATCCCCAACTCGAATCTTCTCAAACTGTTCTCTAGTGACTACGAAAATCCCATAATCTCTGATAGTCACAGTATACAACTTGCCGTGTCGTCCTTTCTCGACCACCTTACCAAATATCTCAGCGCCTTGATTATCAGCTTTATAGATGATAATTGGGCGCTTTTCTTCTAGTTTTTTAATGTGGATGCTCTGCCAGATGTTTAGTCCAGCAGACAATAAAATCCAGATAACTATGAATCGTTTCAATCTGTGACCTCTCTAATCTTTTCTTCAATAGTTACGATTGTGTCATTATGATGTCCACCGTGTGGGACTAATAGAACACGAATTGTTTCAAATCCATTCTTTTTACCTATCCCACCACTATTCCATCCAAATGAAATAACTTTTCCACCTATTTTCACAATTCTCGCTATCTCTTTCTTCTGCTTTGTCCAGAATGTAGATTGAGTTGTTTCTTTGTTTACAGGCAATCCAACCCCTTTGTAAACTTCTGAGATTTGTCTTGTCGAGTATGGAGGGTCATAAAGCACCCCATCGACAGTATTATCAGGAAACATTTTTAAAAAATCTAGGGCATCAAGGTGATAATCTGTGTCAAAGTCAGTATTTAAGTCATTTGTTACCGTAGCGATTTTAGCATTATTTGCAAAAGGGTCAACCCAAAAGCCATCTGTGACCTCTTCTCTTAAAATGTCTGCGATTGGTTTTATTGAAAATGTATTTTTAGATGGATATCCCCAAATTCGTTCAATCCTCATCACTCCACCTCCTCAATCTCAATCCATGGGCAATCGAATACCCAGCCGAAGCCAGCTTCTTCTAGTTCTTTGCGGATAAATTTATAATTTCCAGCTGTTATATTTTGATTAAAATAAAGAGTGTTCCCTGATTGCGATTTAACCAAAGGTTGCCCATTCTTCAGACTAACAATATACCTTTTTTCTTCCTCAACCTCATAGCCGTCAAGCCAAGCTCGAGCGAAAGTGTCTATGTTATCGGCTACCCATTTTCTTATCCCTTTATCTGCAATGCTTTCTTTAAAAATGTAGTACATGACACGATACACATCATCACTAGGTGCTATCTCTTCATAGAAACCATAAGTGTTTTTGAATTTAAGACCATTTGTTTTTACAAAACTAATCCAATCCGCCACAAACTGTGGTACTTTGACTTTTTGGGATTTTTTAAAATCAACTTTCGGAAGTTCAATTTTTTGCGGTTCATCAAGTTGATTAATAATTCCTTTGATATAACCAAATACACCCCAACCATGTAGGTCCAAAATCATGTCTCTTTGCTCTTCAATTTGTTTTAATGCTTCCTGCTTATTCATCTTAGTTTCCTCCATAAATCAAATAAACTGCAATAACTACCTGAGCCATGCTTGGCGAATAGCCAATCCAATCATCAAACTCCTTAGATTTTGGCAACCAATCCTTAGTAGCTCCCAAATCATAGTCTGTAGGCTTTTCATCAGCGAATATGCATTCCATCGCTCCCATAAATGTCATACCATCTTCTGTCATTTCCCAAAAATAGTCCGCCCGGTCTTTCACTGCTTGTGGTAAATCTTGCTGGGGAGGTTTGGGCTTCCCGTCTTCTACCGTCCAGTTGTATACTGCATTAACTTTTTGCTTTAACTCTTCCATCATCTTCCAACTCCTCCACTTTCTTTCTTAATTCTTTATTCTTTTTCTTCAACAAATCGCGCTCCAGCGCTCTAATTCGTCTCTTACGTACATCGCACGGCTTCGAATACTCGATTATTTTCTCTTCGTTTTGCTCGATTGTGCGTTTCAATCCTTCAATGACTGTCTGTTTGCTATATTCCATGGTTTATCTAATCTGTAAAAATCCAGCTCTTGCCCCTCATGGCTCAAAGACACAAGAGCTAGCAAATTCTTTATACGTCATTCGTCCAAGTCTGACGCATATTCTAGCTCGCTTTTAACGTGGTTCGCGGCACGTTGATTTTGTTGCTAAGTAATAGCAATCTACCGCACCATAATCAAAACGTACATCGTCTCTTCCGATATATTTTTTAAATCTTGGTCTAGTAATGCCAGAGAATGCCCATTGATGGTCTTTCATCCGTTCGATAAGTTCATCCACATTGTTAAAACTTCCAAGGTAAAACTTGCAGTGTCCATTGTAGACGAAGTAGAGCTCAATCATCTTTGCAAAACTCCTTGTAGATTTTTTCAAAAATTTCTGACACCAATTTTTCAGGTATATTAGATCTCTCGTTGTATGATTTTGAGAAATTCTTCCACTCTATATCCTGCTTGATAATTTTATTTTTAAGATTAAGTTCAATATTACTTCCAAAAATGGTCCGTTTTTGTAAAGGATAATCATAATTATTGTATCTAGCTAGGTTTTTGTATGGAATTCTGAATCCAATAATGTCCTCAATGTAAGGCCACAGTCTGTCAGCAGCTGGATTCTCAATAACCCAAAATTGTGGTCTATATCTTTTTATGATTTCTATTGTGTTGAAAGCTGTTAGCTCGCCATTGACCCTTTTTAAAAATTGCCTGTCGTACTGATAATTTATATAGGCTAACTCGTAATCCTGATTTGCCCTGATCGTGAACGGTGAAGGTCTTACTTGTGGAGCAAACAAGCTATCAGACACATCATTACGTTTCCAACACGCATTCCCATTATCCATTGCAGAAGCATTTGACCAACTTTCACATGGTGGACTAGCTATTATAAGATCAGGTTTTGGTAATTTGTCTAACACGTCAAAGAGCGTGTTATCTCCAAATAAACGTTTGTAATCAGCAAGGTCCAGATTTGTAAAATGATTGTTCTTGTTTTCTATATCCATTCCGATTGAATAGATTTCAATATTCGTCCCCCCCGAACTATTCAGAGAGTTAGCACCCTTAAAGTAAGAACCATTTCCACTATCAAAGAGTCCCCAGACTACCATTTTTTTGATAATCAATACCTCCTATCCTTCATCCCAGACGGATACACAAAGCATCTGCCAGTTGCTCCCTCAAAGATACGACTTGATAAAGCACCATTCCCAAAATCGTCCGAGTAAAGCTCCTTAATTTCTTCACTAGACAGATTCGTGTTGATAATCGTATTCGTCCGATTATCCAGGATCTTGAACAATATCTGATGCGCCCACTCGTTCCGCTTCGTGTCAGCTTTTCGACTCTCTTTCCCAAGGTCGTCCAAGAAAAGAAAATCAACCTCAGACAGTAGCTTGACCATCTTAGCTTCTGAATAGCTATTGTCAAACTCAAAGCTTTCTCGAATCTTGTCAAATAAAGTCACAACTGACACAAAGAGAACACTTTTAGGCTCGTCGTATGCCTTGAACTGCTCGTTGATGAACCGAGCCAAGCCATAAGTAAGATGACTCTTCCCAACTCCAGAAGGTCCTGTGATGATGGCATTCCCAACCGTACCTTTGGCATAATCACGTTCCAATCGCTTCACGAAATTCATAGCCTTTTCATCAATATCAACCTGAATCTCATAGTCATGTAGTGACTTGCTGGCAAGCTTACTTGAAACAATACTGTCACGAGCAAAGACCTCATAAGTGTCCGATAGCTTGCTTTTAACCTCGGATTCCATATTCAACTGTTTTTCAAAGAGACGAATGTTCTCTTTCTCGCACTCGGGACATTGACTGATTTCTTCAACCTTCCCCTTAATAGGAATCTTAACAGACCAAAGATGGCATCCATGGATTTCACAGATATCATCAAGAACCGTTCTAGTTCTAAATTGTTTAAACTGTTTCATCTAAAACCCTAGCCTTTCGTCAACCGTACTGGTTAAAATTGTAGAACGTTTTGGCATCGGTTGATTTAGATAATTATCCATCTTGTTTCCGAAGAGCGTTTGTGGTTGAAGATACTGTTCATACTCTGTACCTTTCCACTTAGCGACCATAATATCCACAACCTTTTTAAAATCTTCAAGGACATAGCCCTCTTTTAACCTTGCCTTGATAAATTTTTGATGGCTAGCAGTGTCAACCTTAAAATTCTTCTTAGCTTTCAAATTGAGATAAGAAATAACTTCTTTACAAATCAACAATTTATTATTGTTATTCTCAGTCTTAGTATTCTCAGTCTTGATTGTGTGTACTTTTTGCACTTCCGAAAGTGTATTTTCTACACTTCCAATGTGTACTTTTTGCACTTCCTGAAATGTACTTTCTACACTTCCGTTAAGAGCATCAATATAAATGCGGTTTGGTAAGTTCATCCCTTGTCTGACTTCCGTCATTAGACCAGCATCTTTCAATTCCTTTTTGATTTTAATAATCGTCTTGTTGCTATTGCAATTTAAGTCAATCATCAACTGTTCATTTGTGTAATACTGGAAGACGTTCCCTTCTTTATCATGCCAGCCATTTTTTAAAGATAGTTCTAACCTATCAAACAGAAGCATATAGAGCATTTTAGCGTTATTGCTCAATGTCTTATATTTTTCATCATAGATAAATGGCTTTGGAAATTTGAAAAACGATAAGAAACCAGTGACTTCGCTTTTTTTAATCATGGTTATACCTCCTCCACACTTGAAAATTTTGTGTATTCCTTATGAAAATACAACTTCACTGTACCGAGGCTGCCATGCCGATTTTTTTCCAGGATCAGCTCAGTCACATTATTTGATTCTTGACTGTCTGCATGTTCCTTTTGGTAGTAGGCTTCACGATACAAGAAAGCGACAATATCAGCATCTTGCTCAATAGAGCCAGACTCTCTTAAATCTGATAGCATCGGACGTTTTTCTTGTCTTTGTTCAACTGCACGACTTAACTGCGACAAGGCGATAACAGGTACTTTTAAATCCTTGGCAAGTATCTTCAATTCCCTTGAAATCTCTGAAACTATCTGCTGACGATTCTCACCCTTTGAACCAGTTATTAGCTGCAAGTAGTCAATAATGATAATACCAAGACCTCCCATTTCTTGGGCAAGCTTTCGGGCATTTGAACGTATTTCAGATATACGAATACCGGCCGTATCATTCACAAAAATAGGCGCATTATAGAGATTGCTTTGCGCCTGAACCAGTCTTCTCCATTCATCTGTGCTTAGATTACCAGTTTTTAAATGATACGCTGGAACCATCCCTTCTGATGCCACCATTCGTTCAATCAAATCCTCTGCCCCCATCTCAAGCGAGAAAATAACAGCTGGTTTATTTTCATTCACAGCTACATGCTTTGCAATATTCAATGCTAGTGCCGTCTTCCCCATAGCAGGACGTGCGGCAAGAATGATAAGGTTATCCTCGTGTAGACCAGTCGTAATCTTATCCAGTCCAGCAAACCCAGTGGATAGACCAGTAACAAATCCATCTGTCTGTGAACGACTCTCAACTATCTGCATATGTGTATCAAGGATGTCAGCCACATTACGAAATCCAGAACCTGTATTCTGATTACTTATGTTAAGCATCGACTTTTCAGTTTTAGCAATAATGTCGCCGATTGAGACATCACCTTGGTAAGCGCTAGAGAGCGAATCCGACAAGTCAGCGATTACTTTTCGGAGTGTAGCTTTTTCTTTAACAAGCTTTGCGTAATGCTCCACATTTTTTGATGTCGGAGTTGAGTTTACTAGCTCGACAACGTAGTTGATGCCCCCAATTTTTGAAATATCTCCCTGATTTGTAAGTGCAGATACCATAGTTGTGGCATCGATTGGCTCACCTTTTACAAGCAAAGACAACATAGTTTTAAATACTATCTTATTTGCAGGTTTGTAGAAATCATCAGGAACCAATTCATCTGCTATAGAGATGATGGAATTAGGTGAGATAAAGATAGACCCGAGAACCGACTGCTCTGCTACTGGATCATGAGGTAATATTCTAAAATCGTCACTCATGCACTGTCCTCCCAATACTTATCCAAATCAACATTCATAACTGCAGCAAGATTCTTTTGCTCAGTTAAGATTTGACGACGATAGGGGGCAAGGCCAGCCTGTCGCTCCTCCTCGCTTCGTGGCAGGTAATATCCGTTTGGCTTCATCTTCTTAGCTACGATAGGATGCCCAAAATTGACACGGAGACTTTCAATAATCTCTTCCAGTTTACGCTTCGAGAGCCCAGTCTCTAAACGAATTTCACTCGCTTGAATGGGCAAGTCAAAGGTCGCACAATTGATAATCATGTTCAATACACGAATTTCTAACTCATTTATACTGCGACTAACAGTCATGTCTTTGCCCCCCACTTCCTGCGATTGGCACGGTACTTCATCCGCATATCCTCATAGATGTGCCTGCCTTCTAACTCTAGTTTTTCAAGCTTGAGCAGACGATTTTGAGAGGTCACATCACGATAGTCCTTAGCTAGTTTTTCATAGTCTTTGGTTAGTTTCTCATAGTCCTTAGTTAATTTTTCATAGTCAGTTATGTATTCTTTGACTAGTAATATATTTTTATGATCATATTCCCAAAACGTAATAGCATGTCTTGTAGCTGATCCCCTTTCTATCGCTTCTTTGATATACATAATCTGATCATCCAGCCATTGAATCAATCTTTCCATTTCCTGACCTCCTCATTACAAAAATCTGATTGCAGATTTTTTAGGCTCTGGTAAGCCTAATGGCTCAGGACGCAAACCTACAGGTGGTTCGTTATCAAACGTGAAACCAGGAAACTCTCTGCGGATATTCTTGCGGATTTCTTGACGCTCTGCCTCTCTACCACGTTCGTATGCATAGTTATCCACTTGGATAATCATAGACGCAAATTCTTGCTCTTCTCGTCTCTCCTCTTTTTCGCGTTGTTCCTGCATTTTGATGTGACGATAAATTCCTACAAAGCCAAGCAGCAAGGCCCCAACGCCCATCAACTGGTCTAAAATCGGTGGTTCAAACATTTTATACTCCTAACTGTTTTTCTTTTTTAAGGTTTTCCAACATTTCTTGTAATGTTTCTTTTTTAGTGCGATATCGATTTCTGCTTTTCCATTTGACAAATAAACGAAATCCTTCATAATCTATAAATACAATTTTATGAGTTGGGTTATCAATGAACTGCTTAAAATCTGGATGTTCTCGCATTTCAGTCGCCCATACTTTAGCTGTTCCTGTAGTCAATCCTTCCCATCTTTGGCAAAGATGACTATAATCTCCATGAGTCGCTTTTTCATCAACACCAACCGCCTTATAAGTAATTTCTGCTTTTGGCATGGATTTTCCTCTCTTTCTGTGGTATAATTCAGTTAGTTATTTTTGATAAGCGCCTAACTTCCATTAGGTGCTTTTTTGTTTTATCTTAGTTCATCTATGCTGATTTCCAGTGCATCAGCGATTTTCTTAACTGTGTCAAAATACAAGTCTTTCACTTCTCCATCTCTTAGACGATAGATCCCAGCTGTACCAATACCAGCTTTTAAACAAAGTTTATAAACTGTCCAATTTTTCTCTGAAAGTTTTTCAGATATTTTTCCCCAGAGCATATCTGTTTTTCTCCTTTTCTAGCTTTATTTTTATAGTTTTTATTCCTTTGTATGTCTTTCACTACATATTGTGTCTTTTTTGATTTTATTTTTCACAAAAACACTATATGTTGACAAACATTGTCTTTTATCGTATAATATATCTTGACTAAGACCTCTCACCGTTTTAGTCGAAAATTTCAATAGAAAGGAGGAAAACTATGAATTTAAATGAAATTCGTATCTTAGAGGCATGCCATAAATTTTTAATTGATCTTACGGAATTTGAGGAAAAATTACAAAACGATTCCCTCGTCTACCGATTCCAAGATAAAAATATTATGTTTGTAACATATCAAGAGTACAGGAATTTATCATTTATCGATTTCAAATTAAAACATGATTATCTAGATGATTCTATAACCTATTTAGATGATAGAGAAGAATTGATAAGTGTATTCCCAAGTGAGCACGAACTAAGAGCGTTGAACAGAATGTCTGATCTGGAACAAGCTCGTATTCAAATTTTTAAGTTGCTATCACAAGCTAATCTTGAAACACTCACTGAAAAAAATCCAAATGCCAAAAAAGATTATTTTGGTTACCAGTTCCGTAATCTCGAAACAAAGGAATCATATCCAATTTATTTGTTCCCAGAAAATGCTAATTTTGAACTAGTTGCTGCCATTTGGTAGAATATCTGCTTCAAAACGAAACATATTCAGCTCATGAGCAAGTTCTTCAAGCTCGTGAGCTTTTTTATTGAACTCTTTGACAAGCTCATTAAATTTCTCCATATTCGTAACATTTACTTTAACTTCAAGGTTCATTGAATTTTTAGCCATTCTTCTTACCTACTTTCTTTATCTAAAATTTTTCCAAATATATTTTTCGCTTGTATATTTCCAGTATTAATCTTATTGATATTCAACACTAATGCAGGGTCTACCTTTACAAAGGTGGACTCTTTTTGTCCACTATACGGATATCGTCTTGGTCTCATTTTCCTACTCCTCAAATCTTTCCCACGACTCGCTGATTCGCAATTTTTTATTAATGCGAAGCTTCAAGTCATCACTTCCTTTACCATCTTTGAAAAGTTGCGTAATGGCTGACGGACTAACACCTACAACGATAGCTAAATCCGTTTGCGACCACCCGCGTTTTTCAATTCGCTCTTTTACAAGCTCAATCCATTTAAGATGTTGTTGGCTCATGTAACCTCCTCCTTTTAATTAGTTAAGTTAAAGAGTTAGTAAATTATTTTATAAAAACGCTTGACATTTAACAATCTATTGTTTAAAATAAAAGCATAATTAAAAACCTTGATAAAACCTTATATCTATCAACTTATTTGCTCGCCAAAGCTATTTATTTTTAGATGTGTTTTAACTTCGTTTTTTACTAACTCATTAACTTACAAAAACTATTCTAAACTATTGATTGTGTTTTGTCAACTATTTTACACACAAAAGTTTAAATATTTTTTGTCATGTCTTAGAAAGGCTGATAAATCAATGTTTTCTTTGTTTGAAAAAATTAAAGAACTTTGCCAAAAACGAGGAATTTCTATAAATTCTCTCGAAGAAACACTTGGATATAGTAGAAATACAATCTATAGCATGAAGAGTAAAAAACCAAATGCTGAAAGATTACAAGAAATCGCCGACTACTTCAACGTATCTACAGATTACTTACTTGGTCGCACGGATAACCCAGTTATCGCTGGGGATACCGTCACAAAAACAGAAATAGACCTCAAAAAGGACGCAGCAGAAAGCTTCTTTTACGATGGACACGAACTCAATGACGAGGATTTAGACCTCATCTCCTCACTACTAGAAGCTCGTATGAGAAATAGAAAGTAATACTTGCCTATGACAACACCCGAACAAGTCTGTTCTGAACAAGGTATCGATCTAATTTTTTTTGATGGTAGAGGTTCGCACAATAAAGGATTTTACAACCAGCCTCACAATCTCATAGCGGTAGACACTTACCTAGATGATATCGAGAAAAAGAAAGTCATCTATCACGAGATAGGACACAAAGAGCACGACTCAGAACAGTACAAACGAAGACGAGAAGAATACGAACTACAAGCAGATAGAAACATGATACACTATCTGCTAAAAGAAGAACTTGAAATGATGGATGATTTCACTGATTTTAACTACCTCCATTTTATGGAGAAATACAACCTCAAAACCATGACAAATGAAATCATGGTCAAGGAAGAATATTTAGCATTGGTCGAATGAAAGGAGACTCATATGTCTTACTCGTATGTTGCTTTAGATATTGAAACTGCGAATGGCTTTCGCGGTAGCATTTGTTCTATAGGATTAGTAAAATTTAAAGGTGGAAATATTATTGATACTTTTTATACTTTAATCAATCCAGAAGAAGAATTTGATGATTTTAATATTTTCATCCATGGCATTAGACCTGAAGATGTTATTGATTCACCCACATTCCCAGAGGTGAGAAAGACGATTGTTGATTTTATTGGTTCTGATATAGTTGTAGCTCACTTTGCACAGTTTGATATGGGGGCTCTTAAAGATGTATACCTAAAATACGAACTGGATTTTGATAATATAGAGTATATTTGTTCGTATCGACTAGCCAAGGTTGCCCTTCCTGGACAATTGAATTACAAACTAAAAAGACTAGCTAAAAATTTAAATATTGAGTTAGACCACCACAACGCTTTATCAGATGCACGAGCAAGTGGATTGATTTTAGAATATCTACTATCAACTAATTCATTTTCCGACCTTGATACTTTTTTAAAAGAATATAGATACAATAAAACTGGCTTACTTGGTCAGTATGGATTTGAAATAAAAAAAGGTTATCAATACCAGGAAAATCTTATCTATCAGCCAACAGAAGAAGAAAAAGCAGCAATGAATCCAGACCATTGCTTCTACGGTCTATACTTTTGCTTTACTGGAAAACTTGAGAGAATGACTAGGAAAGAAGCTAATAAAGCTGCTGCATTAGTAGGTGGTATTCCTGAAAAAGGTGTAACTAAACACACCAATATCTTAGTTGTTGGAGAACAAGATTGGAGAGTTGTTGGAACAGATGGATTAAGCAGTAAAATGAAAAAAGCACAAACCTTGTTAGAAAAAGGTCAAGATATTGAAATCATGACAGAAAATGATTTTATAAGATTGCTTGAAGAATAATATATAATTATTTTCACTCGATGAAGACCCTAAATAACTAATACTTCATAACCAATTTAAAATTAAAGTCAAGGTGATTATATGTTATATTTCTCTACTAATCTTACCGAGGAGGAAATAAAAGTTCTAATAGACCAGCACAAAAAAACAATTAGTAAGCTGGAAAATCAACGGACTTTGATAATCTCTCTAGTACTTCTGACGACTATTTCTATATTTTTAATCAATCTCATTGGGAACTTATTATTAACAATCTCCTATTTTATTGTTTGTGTCTTATTCTTGCTCTTTTTGATTGCCATCTATCCCAGACAATCTATTACCGATCATCTAGAGGATGAAATTGAAGAACTGAATAAACTACTTGCTATTCGAGTAGAAAATAGATTAAAACAAGAAGAGATTGATGAGAGAACTATTTATGATGTTGTTCTGAAAGTGAAAGGAATATCTTATCGCCAAGAAGCTTTATCAGATTTATGTCAAGAACTCATAAGAGAATCAGATGATATCCCTTATTTAGGATATACTTCTAAAGAAATTAAAGAGGAATTAATTTTTGAAGATAGATTTTATAAATACTCGCCTTTTGAAATTACAGATGTAGAGTTTATCCCTGAATTTGATAATGAATTTGACCCTAACGCTGTTAAAATTGTGGTCCGTGGTTATCACTTAGGTTATGTCACCAAGTCAAAAAATAGAAAAGTATTAAGATTAACAACAGATTCAAATAATGAAGTTATCAAAAACGCTGAAATTTATGGGGGTGATTATAAAGATATCAATCCGGATAATGGCAGACTTCGTACAGTTAAAGATTCATTAAAGATACGAATTAAGTTAAAAGTCTTAAAAAAATAAAAAATCCCCACACTCTTCGATTGTTACATATCGTTGGAATTAATTTAATTTTATGATATAATAAAGTTACTTAGAGGCAAGCCCTCATAATTTTAAACTTTGCGCCTTAGCGCGCCAAGGGAAGTAACTTAACAGTTGCTTCCCTTTTTTGACCTGCCCTAAGGATTGTTGAGGTCAGCTTTTCATGGTCTATTGTACAAAATTGATATTTTTTGAAAATTATATTACAATACAGCTATCAGGAGTTTAGCTCCATAAAGTTTAGGTTTGGATTTTAGATCCATAACGTGATGGTAGCCGTATCAAATACGGCTACTTTTCTTTTTATCTAGCAACTATTTCCATTTTGGAAACAACTCAAAAAATCCCCACGCTCTCCGACAGCCATCTTTGAGTGTGAGGATATCCTGTATAGTAAAAGGCATTAAAAAGCCCTCTTTACTATACCCATTTTAACAAAAAAGTGAGGTAAACGCAATGTGGATGGAAGAACTTCCTAACGGAAAATACAAATTTTTTGAACGCTATAGAGACCCATATACCGAGAAATGGAAACGAGTGTCGATTACTCTTGACTCAGGCTCAAGCAGAGCCAAGAAAGAAGCTCAAAAACAACTGGATGAGAAGATAGCAGAAAAGCTTCAAAGTCTTACTACTACAGATATGCTATTTGAAGATGTTTTAGATGATTGGTGGGAGCTTCATAAAAAGTCAATCAAAGCTTCTACCGAGAAAACTATGGTCTATGCGGTCGATGAAGTAAAAGAGACTTTTGCGCCTGATGTGAAAATAAAAAATATCACTGCTAAGTACACTCAACAATACTTTACGGATTCGGAAGAAAATCATATCAAACTCAAAAAGCAAAAGTCTGTTTTAAGCATGGTCTTTAAGTATGCCCTTGACATGGAGCTGATTGATAGTAATCCTGTTCAGCGTGTAAGATTACCTAAAAAGGTTGTCACATACGAAAATATGGAAAGGATTGAAGACAAGTTCCTTGAGCAAAGTGAGTTGAAAAGACTTCTAAAAGCTATGAAAGAGTATAACAGAGGCTATCATGTTGCACGTATGGCTGAATTTATGGCACTGAATGGTTGCCGAGTCGGCGAAGCTGGTGCCTTAAAATTTGAAAACTATGATAAAAAAAATCGTACCATTACTATCAATGGCACTTTAGATCCAACATGCAAGGGTTCAGAGGGTATTAAGACTACGCCCAAAACCTTATCGTCTATCAGAGTGGTCGATTTAACCAATAAAGAAATTGAGATTATTGAAGAATTTATCGAACTACATAAACTAAGAAAAAGCACCAATCCGAACTACAAAGACATGGGCTTTATATTTGTATCAGCCAATGGTATTCCTATTCATAAGTCAAGCATTGGTAAGTTGATGAAGAATGCAAACGCCACGTTAAAGAAGCCGATAAATAAGCCATTGCACCCTCACATCCTACGACACACTCTTATCAGTACACTAGCTGAAAACAATATTCCCTTAAAAGCTATTACTCAACGTGTTGGGCATAAAGACAACGGAAAGACCACAATGGAAATCTATACTCACGTAACCAAAAATATAAAGTCAAGAGTCGTAGACGTGCTAGACAAGATTTACAAATAGTTGTGCCCCTTTTGTGCCCCCTGGCACATAAAAAGAAAAACCGATACTCCTAAGAATAGCGGTTTAATCATGTTTTTAAGCTACTAATGTAGTTACTCTATTATTTAAGAGTAACTGAAGCTCCAGCTTCTTCCAATTTAGCTTTGATTTCTTCAGCTTCTGCAGTTGCAACGCCTTCTTTAACAAGTGCTGGTGCACCGTCAACAAGTTCTTTAGCTTCTTTAAGACCAAGACCAGTGATTTCACGTACAACTTTGATAACGCCAACTTTTTTGTCGCCTGCAGATGTCAATTCAACGTCGAATGAATCTTTAGCAGCACCAGCGTCAGCAGCACCAGCTGCAGCAACAGCTACAGGAGCAGCTGCAGTTACACCAAATTCTTCTTCGATAGCTTTTACAAGGTCGTTCAATTCAAGGATTGAAGCTTCTTTAATTTCAGCAATAATGTTTTCAATGTTCAATGCCATTGTTATTTCCTCCAAATATGTTTTTAAATTTATAATAGATTTTTTCGTAGCTAGGCTACGCTGCGTAGCTTAAAATTAAGCTGCGTCTTCTTTGTTGTCTGCAACCGCTTTGACTGCAAGAGCAACGTTGCGCACTGGCGCTTGAAGTACAGAAAGGAGCATAGAAAGAAGTCCTTCGCGGTTTGGAAGAGTTGCAAGAGCAATAATCTCTTCTTTAGATGCGACAGCGCCTTCGATTGCACCACCTTTGATTTCAAGTGCTTCAGCGTTTTTAGAAAAGTCGTTCAAGATTTTCGCTGGTGCGATAACATCTTCGTTAGAAAATGCTACTGCAGATGGTCCAACAAATACTGATGCAAGTTCTTCAAGACCAGCTTTTTCAGCTGCACGACGCAAGATTGAGTTTTTAATGACTTTATACTCAACTTCGCTTCCACGAAGCTCACGACGAAGAACTGTATCTTGTTCAACTGTCAAACCACGAGCGTCAACAACGACGATAGATGCAGCAGCTTTCATTTTTTCAGCTACTACGTCAACTAGTTCCGCTTTTTTAGCAATAATTGCTTCACTCATTAGTGTGTTCACCTCCGTTATTATTTTGCTTGGGGAATTTTTCCAAAAGAAAAACGCGCCCAAACCTAGACACGAAAGTACAATACGCTTCTTTTTACATGATACGTTTTGTCCTCGGTAGGATACTTATGAGTCGAGCTCCCCTACTGTCTTAGGCAGTTTTTTCAAACCGTATATAAGTATAGCATAGTTAAAAAAAGAATGCAAGATTTTTGCAAACTTTTTTTAAAATTTTTCGTGATTTTTCTGTTAAAGTTCTACTGTCAGGACTTGACCTTGCTTAACGACCTGTTTTCCAGCAATATAAACATCATCTACATCACTAGATTTGACTGCATAAACCAGATGAGAGAGCATATTTTCTTGGGGTTGGAGATGGATTTTCCCCTCTGGTTGAATAACCAGAAAATCTGCCTGTTTACCAACTTCCAGACTTCCTATCTGATTTTCCATTCCAAGTGCCTTAGCCCCTTCGATTGTCAGTGCCTTGAGAGCAGTTTCGATAGGAAATTGGCTGGCATCTCCACTTTTCATCTTCTGAAGAAGGGCTGCAGTTCGCCCTTCCTCAAACATATCTAGGTTGTTATTGGAAGCAACCGAGTCAGTCGCAATACCGACTGCTACTCCTGCTTTTTGCAGTTGAATAATTGGAGCAATTCCTGAAGCAAGTTTGAGGTTACTAATAGGATTATGGGCAATAGCCACTTGAGAGGTTGCCAAACGTTCAATTTCCCGCTCGTTTAATTCGACCCCGTGAGCAAATACAGACGGATGCTCTAAGTAACCCAGTTCTTCTAGAAAGGCGAGGGGGCGTTTGCCGTATCGTTTCAAGATAATTCCCGATTCCTCCTTGGTCTCTGCCACATGGATATGGATGGGGATATCCAACTCTTTTGCCATTTCCAAGCTCTCTTCCAACAAGTCCCTACTACAGCTATAGGGAGAATGTGGGGCTACCATTACCTTGAAATTTATATTTTCATATCCTATGATTGTCTCGATGATGGCTCGTGTTCTGCTTATAGTCTCAGCAGTTGATTCTGCTTCTGAAGAAAAAAGGGTCGGTGAGAAATAACAACGCATCTTGGAAGACTTGACTGCCTGATAAATCTGCTCAATATCTACACCATTGGGATTATACATATCATTGAAGGTTGTTGTTCCTGACTGAAGCATTTCTGTCAGAGCTTCTTTGACTGCCTTGGTAGTCATATCTGGTGTAAATCCAGCTTCTGCTGGCCAGATATAGTCATTAAGCCATTCATGGAGATTGCTGTCATCTCGGATTCCTCGCAAACCTGTCATAGCAGAATGGGTATGGCAATTGACCATACCAGGCATAATCCAGGCTCCTTGATAGTCTATAATCTGCTCAGCTTGCTCTAAAATCTCTGGCTTCTCTTGACCGACATAGACAATTTGAGAATCCTTAATTGCTAAGATTCCATCCAGATAAACATGGAAATCTTGGTCACAAGTCACGATATTTACATGCTGATAGACTTTCATTCTAGGCTCCTTTTCTATAAGACAATTTACAGTGAATAATTTTTCTAGCTATTGTAACAAAAAAGTCACCCGAAGGCAACTTTTTTCGTCAATAAGATTTCAAAAGAGAATAGCTTATTCAAAGCTAAAAGCTGCTGCTTGCTGCATTTGATAATACTTGCCTTTTCTAGCCATGAGGTCCTGATGCTTCCCATGCTCCACAATGTCACCATCTACCAAGACAAGAATCAAATCCGCATCCTGAATGGTTGACAAACGGTGGGCGATGATAAAGCTTGTGCGCCCCTTCATGAGTTTAGCAAAAGCATCCTGAACCAGCACTTCTGTCCGTGTATCAATGGAAGAAGTCGCCTCGTCTAAGATAAGAATCTTAGGGATAGCTAGAAAGACTCGGGCGATGGTCAAAAGCTGGGCTTGCCCAACAGAGAGAGATTCTCCTGCATTTTCTAACTTAGTATCGTAATCCTGTGGTAATTGTTGGATGAAAAAGTCTGCATTGGCTGCCTTTGCAGCAGCAATCACTTGTTCCCGACTGGCATCAGGGTTACCAAAGGCAATATTATCATGAATAGTTCCTTGCTTGAGCCAGGTTTCTTGGAGCACCATCCCAAACTGCTGTCTCAATGATGCTCGGGTATAATCATAAATAGATTGCCCATCTAACAAGATATCTCCTGAATTAATAGGGTAAAAACGCATGAGGAGATTGATAAGAGTTGATTTCCCAGCACCTGTCGGACCAATAATGGCCACCTTGCTACCAGCTGGAATATCAATAGACAAATCCTTAATCAAGATTTTTTCTGGATGGTAGCCAAAAGAGACCTGTTTAAAGGAAATAGCTCCCTTAACCTGGTCACTGGTCAAGACTTCCTTACCTGTTTCAGCCACCTCAGGACTTTCTAAGACAGCATAGACGCGCTCTGCACAAGCTAGAGCACTTTGCAATTCAGCTATAACTGAAGAAATATCGTTAAAGGGCTTGGTATACTGCTGAACATAGTTTAAAAAGGTCACTAAACGCCCGATTGTCAAGGTTGAACCCATCATGATACGATAAGCTCCTACTCCAGCAAGAAAAGCGTAAATAAGCGCATTGACAAAGCGAGTTGAAGGATTAACCGTTGATGAATAAAAGATGGCTGACTGAGAATAGTCTGCGTAGTTGCCATTCGCCTCATGCAGCCTTTGTATAAACTCTGTTTGAGCATTAAAGGACTGGATAATGGTCTGCTGGCTAAGCGATTCTTCAATCAACTGAGTCTGAATGCCCCTCGTCTCTGTTTGCTTCTGGAAGAGATGATAAGAGCGTTTGGCAATAAAGCGTGAAATTACCATGGACAGTGGTGTCAACAGCAAGACCAAGAGAGTCATGAGGAGATGAATTTGAAGCATGGCTAGAATACTAACCAAAATCATCAAGACACCTATGAAAAATTGGTTAAAAATCATGGTCAAGCCAGCTGCCAACTGTTCTATGTCCGTTGTTACACGACTGACCATCTCCCCACTGCCTTGCCGATCCACAAAAGAAATCGGTAAACGATGGAGCTTATGGATGATTCGCTCTCGCAAATCTTTAGTATAAGAGAAGATTAAGCGATTATAAAGAAGAGGATTGGCCCATTGTACCAGAGTATTTCCTATGACTACTAAAATCATGTGGATGAAAATCTGCCAAAAAACTGGTGATGAACCAGCCACTAGAACTTGGTCGATGACCTGCCCAATCAAGATAGGTAGGTAAATTGATAAGCCAACTTGGGCAATAGTTCCTAGAAAGGCTAGGAAAAGGAGGAAGGGATGGCTTGCTAAATCTACGGCTAAACGTTTGAGAGTCTGGTTTGCAGTTTGTCGTCTCATGTTAATCCTCCTTTCCATGTTGGGATGTATTGATTTCACGATAGACTTGACTAGTTTGCATCAAATCCTCATGCTTGCCAACAGCTAGTAACTCACCTTTTTCCAAGAGGAGAATCTGGTCAGCCATCTGGAGTGTCGAAGTCCGTTGAGAAATCAAGATTAAGCTCGTGTTAGGTAAGTTTTCTCGAATTGCTTTCAAGAGCTTGGACTCAGTGATGGTATCAAGGGCCGAGGTCGCATCATCTAAGATAAGGAACGGAGCTTGGCGCAAGACTGCTCGAGCAATAGACAACCTTTGTCTTTGTCCACCTGAGAAATTTCGTCCTCCTGCCTCAACTAGGGCATCCAAGAGCCCTTCCTTTTCACTGACAAAATCCTTGGCTTGTGCAATTTCCAAGGCCTGCCAGAGTTCTTGGTCAGTTACTTCTTGATTTAAACCCAAAGTCAAGTTGGAACGAATGGTTCCCTTAAAGAGTTCGACCTTTTGGGGCACATAGGCAATCCAGGACCGCCACTCCTCCAAATTAAGAGGACTACGTCCATCTCGATAAAGGTCAATGCTTCCCTTGTCTGCTGGGTAAAGGCCAAGTAAGACTTGCACCAAGCTTGATTTACCAGAACCCGTCCCTCCGATGATACCAAGGATTTGCCCTTGATTTATATCAAAGGAAATGTCTTTCAGAGAAGGTTGGGCCGCATCTAGATAGGTAAAGGTCAATTCTTGGACTTGTAAAACCTGATTGCTGGTAACTTGTTTTTGTTCTAATTCTGAATGAATATCTTCTGGAGATTCTGCAAAGACTTCCTCGATTCGCTTGCCTGAGATGTAGGACTGATTGAGAGAATTGATCAGCATGGCTAGCTTGACCAATTCCACCAAAATTTGTAAGAGATAGTTGATAAGGGCAATCAGGGCACCTTGACTGAGTAAACCTCCTTGAATTGAAATATAGCCCTGCCAGATGATGACGAGAAGAGTTCCATTAACAATCAGATAGGTCAGGGGTGCTAACAAACTAGACCAGAAACTCGTCTTTTCTTGCAAACTGGCATAGACTTGGTTAAGCGTTTGAAAAATCTGTAACTCTCGTTTTTCTTGCCCAAAAGCACGAATAACCCGCATCCCTTGTAATTGCTGGCGTGTTTCCTGAACCAGTTGATCCGTTTTCCTTCTGAGACTACTGTAGAGAGGATTGACCAGTCGAGATAGTCCTACAATGACGATTGTCAAAATGACAACCATAACCAAGAACCAGAAAGTCAGCTCAGCCGAGATGCGATAAGCCATAAAGATAGCCCCAAAAACGATAATGGGCGCTCGCAAAAAGAGGCGCAGGAATTGATTGATCCCAGTCTGAATCTGATAGGTGTCCGAAGTCAAGCGAGTGACCAAGCTAGAAGTTGTCAAACGGTCTCTGCTGTTCTTGGGTAAGGAAAGAATATGACGATAAAGGTCGTCTGTCAGTTCTTTGGCAAAACCAACCGCTGCCTTGGCTGAGTAAAACTGAGCTACCAAGGCCACTACAACACCAATGACAGCAAAGATAAGGAGCAGGCCAATCTGCATCCAGAGGTGTCCTTGATCTCTCTGGGGCAAGGATTGGTCAACAATCCCTGCAATCACCATGGGAACAAGAAGCTCAAACACAGCTTCTAGTAGCTTGAACAAGGGTGCTAAAATCGATTCTTTAATGTAGGGTTTAAAGTAAGATAGTAAGTGTTTCATAAATCCCTTCTATTCTTATTCTGAAAATGAAGAAAGTGGGAAGCTCCCACCCTCTCAATTTTATTTGTTTAAGTAAGGCAATAGATAGCCATATCCTGCTTCGTCCATCTCATCCTTAGATACAAAGCGTAAGGAAGCAGAATTGATACAGTAACGGAGGCCACCTAACTCCCGAGGTCCATCTGTGAAAACATGCCCCAAGTGAGCATTACCTGATCGAGAACGAACCTCGATTCGCTCCATTCCATGACTCAGATCTTTGTAATAGTGAATCAACTCCTTGGAAATAGGACGGCTAAAACTTGGCCAACCACAACCTGAGGCAAACTTATCCTTAGCAAAAAATAACGGCTCACCCGTCGTAATGTCTACATAAATGCCCTCTTCAAAGGTTTGGTCATAAGCATTGGTAAACGGCGCCTCTGTAGCAGCTTCTTGGGTGACACGATAAGACTCTTCAGTTAAGCTTTTCTTCAACACTTCTTGACTAGGCTTTTCATAATTTGATGCATCAATCAATGGCTTCTCAGCATCCGTCACATCGATATGACAGTAACCCGAAGGATTCTTCTTAAGATAGTCTTGGTGGTAATCTTCTGCCAGAATGTAGTGGCGTAATTGCTCCACCTCTACTGCAATCTTTCGACCTAGCATGCGCTCCTGCTCCTGTACCACTATGTAGATAGCTGGCAAGTCTGCTTCATCTTGATAATAAATCCCAGTTCGATATTGGCGACCACGGTCATTCCCTTGTTGATTGACTGATAATGGATCAATAACACGGAAATAATAAAGTAAAATCTCTCTAAGTGACACTGCATTCTCATCGTAAATCACTTGAACCGTTTCTGCATGGTCTGTTTCCTTAAGCAGCTGATAATTGGTCGTTTCGACTTGTCCATTAGCGTAGCCAACACTGGTTGCTAGCACTCCAGAAATGCGTGAAAAATACTCCTCTAAACCCCAAAAACAACCACCTGCTAGATAAATTTCTGCCATCTTTATTTCTCCTTTATCAAGTTTTTATACTCAATGAAAATCAAAGAGCAAACTAGGAAGCTATCCACAGGCTGTACTTGAGTACGGCAAGGCGAAGCTGACGTGGTTTGAATTTGATTTTCGAAGAGTATTAACTAGACTTCTTTTCAAAAAAAGGATAGGAAGCCCTCTGGTCGAGAGTTTCCCCATCCTATCTTCTATTCTTTATTTTGCTTGGACACGGACACCTTGGGTATCAACTTTCAAATCATGTAGTTTGCCTTTGAAAGGTTGCTTTTCCAATTCTGCCTTAATCGTTGGCATCTTATCATGAGAAGCCAAGACCATCACTGTTGGTCCTGCACCAGAGAGATAGGTTGCATAGGCACCATTCTCTTTGGCTACTTGCTTAATCGTCGCAAATTCTCTCACCAAGTCCTGACGGTAACGTTCGTGGAAGAGGTCTCCCTCGATTGCTTGCCCAGCTGTTACCATATCTCCCGCTAACAAAGCTGCGACAGCCACATTGGCGATAGAACTAGCGGCGACAGCTTCCTTGTAAGACAATTTTTTAGGTAAGACACCACGACTGTCGCGAGTGCGTAATTCATAGTTAGGAATGTAAGCTAGAAAATCACACTCTGGGAAGTCAGCCACGATAGCTGAAACTTGTCCATCAACAGAACTTGCAATAACGAGATTACCATAAATGGCTGGAGCCACATTGTCAGGATGCCCTTCAATCTTGGTCGCCAACTGCAACTTTTCATGGTCTGACAAGTTGAGCTGGCCTAATTGGTTGGCTAGTTCAATCCCAGCAACAATAACCGAGCTAGAAGAACCCAAACCACGCGCCAAGGGAACATCACTGGTCATTTTTAAACGTCTTGGTTGCAAGTCTGGCACAATTTGTAAAGCAATTTTGAGCAAGAGATTACGCTCGTCATGTGGAATCCATTTACCAATCTGGTGTTCAATCAGCCACTCATCTCGTTCTTCGCAGACCTCAATTTGAAGATACTTGGTTACAGCTACACCGACCGAGTCAAAACCTGGTCCGATATTGGCACTGGTTGCAGGTACAATAATTTTCATCTTATTCTCCTAGCACCTTGAAGGTATTTAAGAGGTCGAATTCTGAAACCTTCTTCAATTCAGTTGAAACATTTTCAAGTTGCGCTTTATTAATCTTATGTGTAATGATGACCACACGTGCCTTGTCACCTTCTTTTCCGTCTTGGAGAATTTGCTTGAAGGAAATATCTTGGGCGTTGAAAATCTCAGCCAATTTCAAGACCTGACCTTTTGAGTCTGGAGCCAAAATTGAGAAGTAGTAATTTGCTTTGACATCTTCTGGATTTGCCAAGACCAAGTCACGGCTGTATTCGTTGAAGTCTTTGCCAATCGTTCCATCATTCAAGCGACGAACGATACGGACAATATCTGCTACAACACTCGTAGCAGTTGGTTTTTGACCAGCACCTGGTCCATAGTACATAGACTCACCAATACCGATAGATTCTACAAAGACAGCGTTCATTACCCCATTCACACTAGCAAGTGGGTGCGCTTTTGGTAGGAAGGTTGGAGTTACTTCTGCAGCAATTCCTGAAGGAGTTTCCTCAATAGAACCAACCAATTTCACTACATAGCCAAGTTCTTGGGCTACAGCTACGTCTTCTGGTGTGATGTTACGAATTCCCTTGTGGGCTACATCGTCAAAGGCAACCTTCATACCAAAGGCAAATTGGCTCAAAATCACCATCTTGTAGGCTGCATCAATCCCATCTACATCATTTGTCGGGTCACTTTCTGCAAATCCAAGTCTTTGCGCTTCCGCAAGAGCATCATCATAAGACCAGCCTTCTTCCACCATCTTGGTCATCATGAAGTTAGAAGTTCCGTTGACTACCCCAAGCACGCGCGTGACTTTATCAGAAACCAAGGAATTTGCTAGAGTGCGAAGAATTGGAATCCCACCAGCTACTGCTGCTTCATAGTAAAGTGCTACATTGTTGGCTTTAGCAATTTCTAGCAATTCTGCACCATGGACAGCCAAAAGATCCTTGTTTGCAGTAACAACGTGTTTTCCAGCTTCCAAGGCACGAGTGATAAAGGTCTTAGCAGGCTCGATACGCCCCATTAATTCCACTACAATGGTAATGTCTTGGTCTGCTAAAATATCATCCACATTGGTTACAAAGTTAAAGTCATTCCCTGCTGCAAGCAAGCGATTCTTTTCATCTTCATCCTTGACCAATACCTTAGCAACTTCAATATCTGAATGTGCTGATTGATTGATTTTTTCTCCATTTTCCTTTAGGAGGAAAGGCACGCCACTTGCAACGGTACCAAATCCTAGTAAAGCAATTTTAACTGTCATGTTTGTCTCCTCGAAATTTTCTAATATAGCCATTATAACAGAATTTTGTGAAAATTCCTATTATAGTAAATCACTATTTCAGTCTAGAAAAGAAAAAAACGAATCAAATGATTCGCTCTTCCTAAAATCTAGAAATAATTTTCCAGAAATGATTATCCAATCTTTTGCAGATTGAGCACTGCATCGTGATTCATCAAGACTTGGCCATACTCTTGCAAGACTGAGCGACTGATGTCACTATCGTCCGCAAACTCGCGCATACGAGCCAACAGCCAAGCTGGATATGGACTTGGATGATTTTCAATATCCACTAAAATGGTCAAATAATAGCGCTCGTTCATCTTGTAGAGTTCAGAAGTTTCCATCTCAAAAGTCACTGTCTTGGCAAAAGCCACCAAATCAGCCAACTTAGCAAAAGAAAGGATGTAGTAGATGTAAGGCTCTTTCTTGCTTTCAGCTTCTTGTTCAGCCTGCTCTTGCTCTTCTTCCTTGGCTTCAACCTGCTCTAGAGATTGAATGGCTTCGATATCATCCTTAGTTTTGTCTGCGATGCTTTTTTCCAAGGTTTTGATAAATTCATCTGGAGACATTTGAGCCAATTCTTCCATATCTGGCAAATCCGATAAATCTTCAAAATCTAGATTTTGGTCAATCTTTGATTTAGTTACAAAGACATCAACTTTATCAGGTTTTGGAGTCACACGGAAGCTCAACATACCTGTATCCAAAAAGCTCTCAGGCATTTCTAACTCATCCAAGATGGCATAAAAGAACTCTTCTGTTTTTTCTTGAGGAACGAGAAAGTCTGCAATCTCCATTCCTCGATCCATCAAATCCTCTAAAGACATCGTGATTTTCAAAGTTGTATCACTAATTTGTTTCATTTTCATTGCTAGTAACCTCATACTTTCAGTTCTATCTATTATACTAGATTTTTACGATTTTATCAAAAGAAGGCTCCTCTATACGGATAGATTTTCCCTAGGGTAACTTCTGTAGAAAATTCTAAAGGGAAATTTCTGCTAACAAATAGAAAAAGCCTTCAAAATCGGCTCTTAGCCAACTTTGAAGACCTAATACATCAGAAAGCTTATAGTTTAAAGGTTGCTACACCAAGGATAGAACGATTTAAATTTCTAAGAATTTGAAGACTTTGTTCAAATTTCTTATAACGAGTCACTCCATACTCTTCAACAAGAAGGACTGTATCTCTTTCCAAAAGAGATGGCACATCTTGTAAATCGACAAAATGCATTCCTTTTAAAGCCTCTTGATTTTGTTTCAACTTATCTAAGATAGCTTTATTTGAGCTAACGATAGTCAATTCTTGTCCAGCATTTTTGTATGACAAGACATCTGCTAGGTTGGCAATTGTTGTAATCTCTGTTACAAAATCAATTTGATATTGAGAAAAATCACCTGCTCGATTGATTGTTGGATTAAAGAGATAAACCAATACATTTCCCATCACAACCAAAATCACACAGACTACTCCAATAACAGCTAAACGGAGAATCAAGTTTTTCACATTTAATCCAAGCGCTGTCTCACCGTTTGCATTCAATTCTTTAGAGTTGATGGTTTCCAATTTTTCAATTTTCACATTTGCATAAGTATGTTTAAATTTCTCAATCAATCCATCAAATTTTCGCTCTAACAAGTCATTGACATCCTTGCTTGGTGTCAAAATTTTCACACCGACCCCTGCATCGTCAATCATATAGTAGACGGTCAGTTTTTTCCACCAATAATCATTCGTAGAATTTTTCAAGGTTGTTTCTGTCGTATCTAATTCACTGGCAATTTTTTTCAACTCACTAGGTTCTACATCATTGAAAAGATAAGCTCCATTCAAATTCCCATCAATCAATTTCCCGTAGAAATCACTATAACCACCAATTTGATGATTCAAAATCGTTTTAGCTGAATCTTCTGGAGGAGTGATTTTATAGCTGATATAAGTTGAATAACTTGTTGTGTCTTTGACAGTATTTTTATTCTTAACAGCTTTAATTGTGAATGGTACAGCAATGAGAGCAAATAAAGCGATAAGAGCTAGAATATTTGCTTTTCGTTTTTTGTAAAGATTTGCAAACAAATCAGCTACTGAATAATGTTCAAACATGATTTTTTTCTCCTTTGTTTAGTAGATACTGGTTTTCTTTTGTAAGCATTTTTGCTACAAATATAATCACAAGAACAATTCCCCAGAATTGCATTGTAAATAGATTGAAGAAACTTTCTGAAAAGCTACTTCTTGGCATAAAGAATAGATTGTTCAAGATGAGTAGGGACAAAGCAAATAGGATTGTTCTAGAGCGATAGGCTACTTGCAACATGGCTATAAATAGCATGCCTAGTAAGAGACTAAGTAGAAAGACTCCTACCATACCATAGTCTGTATATAACTCCATGATATAACTACTTCCGATACCATGTCCTTTCAAATATTCCTTGTTCAAAACAAGATAGGATAGATTGTGGGCATAACTATTACTATCAATAGCTAGTTCCACACTATTAGTTGTATGCTCAAAGGCTTTTCCTCCGAAAACAGCCCCCAAACTTCCTCTTGCAAAATAATCAAGAACAGGGCCAAAAGTAAAATTACGGAAATCTCGATAAGGTAGGCTATTGTTAAATAGAAAACCTCGAGCCAGAACACCAAAACTGGTTCCTTGTTTATAGATAAAGTCGAGCAGGATATCCCAGAAACCTGTATGGGAAACCTGGACATTATCCCGTACATAATTGAGCACTCCCATTCCTAACATGAGAATAGGAGAACCTACAAAAATCGCTAACTTTTCTTTAAACCCAATCCATTTTCCTTTTTCAGTTTGCTCTCGCATAAAGTAATAAACAAAAGCAAATAAAATACTTAAAATAAAGGGATTTCGTGTCCCGATTGCCAAATGAATGGTATTAGCTGCAATAAAGGAGACAAGAACTGCTGTTGCCTGCAATTTCTTTGGCTTGGTTGCCAGATACATACACATTGCATAGACCGTAAAGGTCGATAATATGTAGGTAAAATAAGGCAGTTTACTTTCAAAATTTGCATAGTAGGCATAATAGGACGTCTGCAAGCGATACAAGAGACGTTCAAATAATCTAATGAAATAGAATGGATAAGTTAGAAGAAAAACTCCTAGTGATACAAAGCGTAACCGCTTGATATAAATCTCTTTTATAGAATTTCCTATCTTTGGTACTTTTATTTTCTTCCTAGCTATGAAGTAACGAGCTAGGACGCCTCCTGTAGTCAAACCCAGAATCGAAACCATGACGACTATAAAAGCAAAGCGATAGGCTATCGGATGATAGGTATCCAAAGCTCCATCCCTAAAATAATCAATGGTCGGTCTTGATACCAGAAATATAAAAATGGTTAAAAAGAAAATAAAATGGATTAAGTAATACTTGATATCATTCCAGCAGGCAATTAAGCTACTAACCAGTAAGAACAATAAAGTAGAAAGTAAGTTAACATTATTATTATTAAACAGATACACAATTCCACTTACTAACGTCAAGGCATAGCTGACTATAGTCAAACTAAATAACAATCGTTTCCCATCAATCACTTGCTCACCCCCGTTCTAATGTAATTTTTTAGATTTTTCAATATTTTTCAGTAATAAGAATCGGTATAAGGAAATGTTTATGAATAGAGCCAAAGCGCTAATTCTTCTTCCCTTACGGAAAATTGGATTTCTAGCAATAGCAAAGGCATGGCCTTTTAAAAAACGATGAATCTGAGAATAGGCTTCAAACCGTTTGTACTGTTCATCTAGCAACATCTTATCCAGAATAAAGAAATGGGCATAGGCCAATCTGAAGAAAGCAACCTCTTTCAAGTCAGGATAGTTTTTCACAACTTCATTGTAAAAGTTTTGGTAGATATCAATATAGGCTAAATCCTTCTCTGCATAAGGTTTGGTCGTAATACTGTCTCCTCTATGGAAATAGTAATAATAGGGTTTGGTATTAACAACGTACTTCTTAGCCAACTTGATTAAATCAAAATGATAATAGGCGTCTTCATAAATCAACCCTTTAGGAAAGGATAGAGCAATTGCGATTTCTCTCTTGATTAGCTTATTGCAAATCGTCCCAGGTATTTTTTCGCCTATGAGATATTCCTTTAGAAATGTTTGAGAATCACAGACAAAATACTCATCCTGATCGGCTGACTGTGGGCTTTCATCATTAGCATAGACATTCATAACACCACAGCTCGAAACATCCGCATCTTCTTGAATTAATTGCTCATATAAACTCTGAATCATTTCTGGATGGATATAATCATCTGAGTCAATAAAAATTAGATAATCCCCATGAGCCTGCTTCATTCCATCATTTCGTGCTTGTGACAAGCCTTCATTCTTTTTATGAAGCACTGATACCCTATCATCTAGTTCAGCGATTGAATCACACAAGCGACCACTTTCATCTGTTGCTCCATCATCAACAAGAATGATTTCCAGATTTTGATAGGTCTGCTTCTGAATGGAAGCTATCGATTTTTCTAGGTACTGCGCCACATTATAGACTGGCACAATGACACTAATTAATGCAGTTTCCATGCTACTCCTCTAATAGTTTTTCTACTTGTTCGATTTGTTTGGCAATTGTAAATTGTTGAATGAATTGGCTAGCCTCATTGACATCGAAGTTTGAGGCAGAAGCCATGTAGTTCGTAATTGCCTGAGCTGCCTCTTGATTGCTCTCAATGATTTGTCCAAATCGTCCTTCTTGGGATAATTCCTCAGCTCCTCCAACATCCGTAGAGACAAAAGGAAGTCCTAGACTCAAGGCCTCTACATACACTCCAGGAAAACCTTCTTGCTTAGACATAGACAAGAGAACTTTCGTCTGAGACAAATACTGATAAGGATTTTTTTGATAACCAAGAAAATGAACATAGTCCTCAAGTTCATACTCTTTGACCTGTTTTTTCAGTTCCTCTTCCATATCACCAGCACCGATAAAGTAAAGGTGATAATGTTTTCCTTCTTGGTGTAATAGTCGTATCACTTCCACCACACGGTCAGACCCCTTATTTTCCTCAATCCGTCCAATAGTACAGATACTTTGAGGCTCAATCTCGATATCAATCTTCTCTTGGGCTTTTTCTAGAATGGTCTTAAAATCATAACCATTGTAGACCGTCTGTAATTTTGAAGCATAATCTGGGTAGACTTCCTTGATAGAATGACTGGTCTTTCTTGAAATTCCTACAATGATATCCGCAGCATTCAACTGGCGTCTATGTGATTCCCTTTTTGAGCTATCCTTAAGAAATTCTTCAATACTTCCATGAATCCAAGAGATCTTCTTGACTTCTTTTCTTTTAGAGAACAAAAGCGGTGGATTCATAATGGTAAAGGAAACTTCAACATCATAGTCATCTTTTACAAGCAAGCGACGAGTCAGTCTTGGAAAGTAAATTCTCATTCTCCACAAAAGAGCTCGGAGCCATCTGGCTTGACGATAATCCTGAAAGGATTTTAAAATTCGTACATGTTTAGGAACAAATTCATATCCCTTGTCAAAGTGCTCCATTTCAAGAATATCAATATCATACTTTTCTGGATCCAGATTAGAAACAATGGTAGATAGAATCTTCTCTGCTCCACCTCCGAGAGAAAAAGACCACATAAAGAATAAGATTTTTTTCTTAGCCACCATATTCTCCCTTGTATTCTGTATAAGACTTATCCATATCAGCGATGACAGCATCATGATGCGGTACCTGTTTGTCTGCTGGCGGTGGTGTCATATAGTCTCCAAAAGCAATGCTGAGATAAGCATCATAGCCAACTGGAATAGGCATCTCTGTTCCTTCAAATGGCAAGAAAAGATTGTCTTCAAAAGATGCGATTGGGTACTTGTTTCTCATGTAGCCAGGACCTGAGCATAATTCCGTAATGCCATCACTCTCAGCTAGACCATATTTGGTCATTTCTTTCTCAGCTTTTTTCCAAATGCGATAACGGAGAGATTTTGGCGTCACGCCCAGTAAAATACGGCTTCCCCACTTCATAAGTGCGCCATGCTTTTCTGGAATAGTTTGGGCACAAAAAAGTGAATAAATCAGGGCCCAACGAACCTGTTTCTTCCGCTCAGCTGGATTTTTCGGATAATAATCCAAAGGCAAAACGTCCAAAGCCAAACCATGTGGTAAATTCAAATCCTGCTGATAAGGCTTAATACAGGTGGTTTCCTTGTCACGAATGGTAATAAAAAGATTGCGGTCTACAAAATCCTTGTTACTCTTTGACAAGAAATAACGCTCATCTGCATACCGAGGCCATAATTCTGCTAATTTTTCATAATCCTTACGAGGCATAAAAAAGTCTAGGTCGTCGTCCCAAGGAATAAAGCCCTTGTTTCGAAGGGCACCAATAGCACCTCCTCCACAGAGATAACAAAGTAAATCATGTTCCTTGCAAAAGGCAACAAAATATTCAGCCATCTCCAGGCTACGATCCTGAATTGCTTTTAAATCAGTCATATTGTTCATTATTCTTTCTATCGTATCGTTTCATTATACCACAAATAAGGGCTAAAAAGCTATTTCAGACTGTAAAAAAATCAAAGCCTGACTGCTAGATAAATAGCTATCAAACTTTGATTTTTCTGTCTTATACCCTTCGAAAATCTCTTCAAACCACGTCAACGTCGCCTTGCCGTACTCAAGTACAGCCTGCGGCTAGTTTCCTAGTTTGCTCTTTGATTTTCATTGAGTATTATCTTATCTCAAGCCCATTTGAGCCAGCTTGGTTTGATATTTATTTTGGTCGATCTGGAGAGCTATACCACCATAGACATCATAGGCATCCACCCAATCGCCTAGTTCTGGAACTGTTAATCTTTCAATGCCGTTTTGCGCTCCTCCTAGGAAGGACAAACCATTGGTCAATAAGAAACTATAAGGAACGTTCGTAGAGGTCATCCCAAAGACCTTACCAAGCGCTTCCGATCCAGTAAAGAGTTTGGTTGGATCCTTAAGTTGCTGCAGAACAGCTGTCAACACTTGCTGTTGTCTCTTGGTACGACCATAATCGCCTTCATCGTCATCACGGAAGCGAGCATAATTGAGCAAGGTTGAACCATTCATCTGCTGTTTCCCGACTTTAATAGTCTGAGTTGGAGACTCAGTCTCAGTCGCATGCAAATCATCTCCGACTGTAGCTTCTGTTAGTGGACGCCCATTCAATGTTGAAAATTGGGCATCAATTGTCACCCCATCTGGGAATAGAGTGTCAATAGCAGTTGCAAAGGCCTGAAAATCAACCAAGGCGTAGTACTTAATGTCCAAGTCAAAATTATCTTTCAAGACTTGACGAACCATCTCTGCCCCTTTTTGCCCCTCTTGTTCTCCTAACTCATAGGCTACGTTTAACTTGTTATCCCTCTGTTTTCTACCATTAATGACTTGGCTGTAACCGTCTATATAAACCAAATTATCACGCATGAAGCTGACCAGCTTGATTTTCTTATCTGATCCACCGACGTTTAGGACCATAATCGAGTCCGTTCTCGTTTCAGCACTATTTTGACCAATCCGTCCATCCGTTCCCATAATCAAAATATTAACCCCATCCTTGGTATCTTGACCATGAAAAACTTCTACTTGAGCAGCTTTAGCATTGGTAGGTTTGTTTGGTTCAGCATTTGAATATCCTTTTAGGAACATGAAAATCATGCCAAAACCTGCACAGGATAAAAGGGCAAGAAGTCCAGCAAAAATGCGGCCCCACCGTAGCTTACGTTTTTTGGACTTAACCTTTGGATGAGAATGAGTTTTCTGGTATTTTTTTGCACGACTTCGGTTACCATAGGATGGAAGCGGAGACTGATTGATTGGTTCCATGAAAGACTCTTCCATATCGTGATTTTCATTATGAATTTCTGGAGAAACTTCACTACCGCTAGCCATATTTAACTTACCTTGCAGGTAAGCAAACTCCTTTTTCTCTCGCTCATTGAGGTAATGAATGTTCTTAAAGAGATAGTCATAACGCAACTGCTCATGATGGCTTAAGGGATTTTCTTTACTCATCTTCTCTCCTTTCCATGCTCTGATATTGGATAAATAGGATAGGCACCCAGAACTTTATACTGGATTCCAATGGCTTCTAATTCTTTTTGGGCAAAGTGGACCAAGTCCTTATCGACATAATCCACATCGATAATGAAAAAGTATTCTCCCAGTGCTGTCTTAAGTGGACGACTTTCAATTTTTGTCAGGTCAATTCCTCTCCAAGCAAAGGTTGAAAGGGCCTTGTAAAGTGCACCTGGGAGGTTATCAGGTAAGGTCAAGGCTAAACTCATTTTTTCAGTTTGTGCTTGCAAGGGAATAGTTGCACCTTCAGCTCCTAGAACCCAGAAACGTGTGAAATTGGCTTCCATTTCCTGAATATCCTCGGCAATCAGTTCCAAGCCATATTCTTCGGCAGAACTTCTAGGTGCAATGGCTGCATAAGGCTGATCAGGATGTTCGGAAATAAAGCGGGCCGCATAGGCTGTACTAGCAGTTACCTCGATTTGAGCCTCTGAATATTGTTCATCGATAAATTTCTTTCCTTGCGCCAAGGCCTGTGGGTGAGAAAAAATCTTCTCAATCTTAGTGTGACCTGGAACCACCATCAACTGCTGGTGAATGGGCTGAACGATTTCTGCTACTGCTTGGATGCGAGCCTGATGAAAAAGGTAGTCCAAGGTTTCATGAACACTACCCTCGATAGAATTTTCAACTGGTACCACAGAATAGTCCACCAAGCCTTGCTCATAAGCCTTGATAACATCTGTAATGTTGGCAAAGGCCTGTAATTCCTCATGAGGAAAAGCTATCTGCACAACGTGGTGTGAAAATGATCCCTTGGGACCTAGATACGCAATTTTCATCTTAGTTCCTCTATAATTTCCTCTGGGCTTAGCTTGGTCACATCCAAAACCCGACTAGCCACTTCCTCATACCAAGCCTGTCTTTCTTGGAAAATAGTTGCTAATTCTTCCTTGCTATTATTTAGAAAAAGTGGGCGCTGATTGTCCTTATCAGCTGCTATGCGTTGGTAGAGGGTTTCAAAATCGGCTTTCAGATAGATGTTATCAGAATTGGTCTTTAGTAAGTCACGATTTCGCTGAGAAATGACTACTCCTCCACCAGTTGACACAACTTGATTTGTTTCTAGTAAATCAGCTAGGACTTCAGACTCTACCTGACGAAAGGCCACTTCTCCCTTTTCATCGAAAAAATCCGCAATAGACATACCTAAGCGCTTCTCGACTAGAGCATCCATATCAAGGTAATTAGGGTCCAAGCCTCTTGCAATAGTCGATTTGCCAGCCCCCATAAAGCCTAATAACACCTTAGCCATGAATCAAACTCTCCAAATCATCAAAGAAGCTAGGATAGCTGGTATTGATGGCTTCTGCACGGTCAAGCTCCACCTCTCCATCTGTAACCAAGAGGGCTGCGATGGCTGTCATCATGCCGATGCGGTGGTCACCAAACGTATTGACCCTAGCACCGTGAAGGGCTGATTGCCCTTTGATAATCATCCCTTCTGCTGTAGGGGTGATATCTGCTCCCATACTATTTAAGGCGTCTGCTACCACCTGAATGCGGTCTGTTTCCTTAACCTTGAGCTCCTCAGCATCCTTAATGACTGTTACACCTTGGGCTTGTGTCGCTAGGAGAGCAATAATGGGCAATTCATCAATCAAACGTGGAATCAAGGCACCACCAATCTCTGTTCCTTTGAGATCTGAAGACTCAACAGTTAAGGTAGCAGATTTAGCGACTGGATCGATTTCTGTCATTTCCAATTTTCCACCCATGGCGCGAATAACATCAATAATACCAGTACGCGTTTCGTTGATGCCCACATTCTGCAGCACTACATGAGAATTTGGAACAATCAAACCTGCAACCAACCAAAAGGCTGCACTGGAAATATCTCCTGGCACGACCACCTTTTGTCCTGTCAATTTTTGTGGCCCTTGGACTGTGATTTTCTTGCCGTCCACACTTAAATGACCACCAAATTGTTGTAACATATCTTCAGTATGGTTACGAGTGCATTCTTTTTCGATAATTACGGACTCTCCCTGAGCCTGCAAGGCCGCTAACACCAAGGCTGACTTGACTTGAGCAGAAGCTATTGGCAACTCATAATGAATAGGTCTTAGGGTTTTCGTCCCTTTTAAACGCAAAGGAGGCAGGTCTCGCTCAGTTTGCCCTGAAATGCTGACGCCCATTTTTTTCAGAGGAATCGTCACACGGTCCATAGGACGTTTGGAAAGACTATCGTCTCCGAACATTTCTACTTCGAAATCTGCACCTGCAAGGACACCTGAAATTAAACGAATAGATGTCCCAGAATTCCCCATATCCAGGGCTTTCTGAGGTGTTTTCAATCCATCCATCCCAACACCTTGAATAGTAATGACACCGTCCTTATCCTCAATCTCTACGCCGAGGTCACGAAATACCTGCATGGTTGACAAGACATCTTCACCACGCAAGATATCATAAACCTTGGTCTCACCCTCAGCCAAACTTCCAAAAATAATGGAACGATGGCTAATAGACTTATCACCTGGAACTCGGATACTGCCGTGTAAGTGGCGAATGTTTGTTTTTAGTTTCATACTGGACCTCATACTTGCAATACTTTTACTTATTTTATCATAAAAAGCCAGAAATTCCTTAAAAATTCCTGACTTTATGATAGTTATTTTCTTATTTTAGCAATTCTGAAACTGGTTCAAAAACAATTTTTTCAATGTCAGAAAGGTAAATTGCCAATTGTTGTTGCTTGGTAAAGAATTCTGACAAGAGGCTGTTCCCCTGAATCTGCTTGCCAAAGCCTTCCATTTTCGCTTGGAAGGAAGCGTCTGGCATTTGACCTGTCTGTGCTAGTTTTTGAATTTCCTCTTGGAAAGCAACATATTCTGTAAAGATTTTGCTTGCCTCAGAATCTGCTGTAATCGCATCTTTAGCTGCTTTAACAGCCTTGTATTCTGGTAATTCGCGTAGACCGCGACTGAGTTCGTTTGCACTATCGTAAATATTTGACATGATTTTCTCCTTATTTGATAACGACTGTATAGTCGGTGTTTTCTGTTATCAGGTGCTCGGCCCGTTCTAAATCTTGAGCATTTTTAAATGAAATTTGTAGAATCCCGTGAATATCCTCACGGTTTTCCTCATTGATGTGGATGTTAACCAAGGAAGTTCCACGTAGCAGTTCCAAGATTCGTAAGATAACATCTTCTTCATCGGGAACATCAACATAGAGGTCGTAAGAACTATCCACACCGCCACGCTTATGGATTTCCATGGCCTGACGTTGCTCACGCGCTTGATTGAAAAAGTTCCAGATTTGCTCCTCATCTCCCTTGCTGATGGCCTGACCGACCTCATCCAAACGTTCTTTGAAATCCGCAATTCGCTCTAGAATGGTCTCACGATTGGACAAGAGGATAGAAGTCCACATGCCCGGTTCGCTTTCCGCAATTCGGGTCATATCTCGAAAACCACCGGCCGCAAAACGTCTTGCCATCTCATGTTCTTGAGCATAAATCGCGGTCTGCTCCATAAGACTAGAAGCCAGAATATGAGGAAAATGGCTAATCTGAGAAGTCACACGATCATGCTCCTTGGCATCAATCTCGATAAAGCGCGCATGAAGTCCTGAAAGCAGATCCTTCATTTCCTCAAGCGTATCAGGACTTGTCAGGCTCGAAGGTGTAAAGATATAATAGGCATTTTCAAAAAGATTGACATCCGCAGAAGCAGCCCCTGTCTTGTGACTACCAGCCATGGGATGGGCTCCGACAAAGCGAACAGGCTTACCAGCTAAATACTGCTCCGCCGCATCCACAATGGCTGACTTGGTCGAACCAGCATCTGAAATAATGACGCCTTCTTTCAAGGCCAAGTCGGCCAACTCCTGAATAAAAGCAATGGTCTGTTTGATTGGCAAACTGAGAATGATGATATCTGCTAAAGGAGCAAAGCTAGCAAAATCATCTGTTGCACGGTCAATCATGCCTTCTTTCAAGGCGATATCTCTCGAAGCTTGACTGCGATTATAACCTAAAATTTCATAATCTGGATGATCACGTTTGATGCCGAGTGCCATAGAGGCACCGATCAAACCAAGACCTGCGATATAGATTGTTTTTGCCATAGGAACTCCTTAATAGTTCTTTGTATAGTCTCGGTGCTTGGCTACCGCTTCTTTTAGTTCCTCGAGATTATCTGATGAGAATTTTTCAAGGATTTCTTGTGCTAGAACCGTAGCCACAACGGCTTCCATGACCACTCCTGCAGCTGGAAGAGCGGTCGGATCACTTCTCTCCACGGTTGCCTTGTAAGGTTCGTGAGTCTCGATATCCACACTCATAAGTGGTTTATAAAGAGTAGGAATGGGTTTCATGACTCCACGAACAACGATGGGTTGCCCATTAGTCATACCACCTTCAAAGCCACCCAGATTATTGGTACGACGAGTATAGCCATCTTCTTTAGACCAGAGAATTTCATCCATGACTTGGCTGCCCTTACGGTAACCAGCTTCAAAACCAAGACCAAATTCCACTCCTTTAAAGGCATTGATAGAGACAACTGCTTGGGCCAATCGCGCATCCAATTTTCTGTCCCATTGGACATAGGAACCAAGGCCAACTGGAACACCTCCAACGACTGTCTCGACAACTCCACCGATGGTATCACCATCACGTTTAATTTGGTCAATATAATCCTTGATTTCCTGTTCTCTTTCTTGGTTGACAATAGAAACTTCAGACTGGACAGCTCTTTCCTTAATCTCAGCAACTGTGAGATTCTCAGGAACATCGATTTCCTTGCCACCAAAGACTACGACATGATTGGCAATCTCTATATCCAGCTCAGCCAAGAGGCGTTTGGCTACAGCCCCAACTGCCACTCGCATGGTGGTTTCACGAGCTGATGAACGTTCCAAAGAATTTCGCAAATCATCAAAACGGTACTTGATGCCCCCAACCAAATCGGCATGCCCTGGACGAGGATGGGTGATTTTTCGTTTGCTTTTAAGCCGGTCTTCAATATCCTCCGCAGACATGATATCCAGCCATTTCTGGTGGTCTTTATTGATGACATCCATGGTAATAGGAGCCCCTGTCGTCTTCCCGTGGCGAACGCCCGAAGTAAAGACAACCTGGTCGCTCTCAATCTTCATACGACCACCGCGGCCGTAGCCACCCTGACGACGTTTAAGGTCTCCATTAATATCCTCAGCTGTCAAAGGAAGTCCTGCTGGAATTCCTTCAATGATAGCCGTCAGACGGGGACCGTGTGATTCTCCTGCAGTTAAATATCTCATACACTCTCCTTATTTTACCAAGTAGTCTTTCATCTCTTCCAGAGAAACTGAGTGAATAGTCGCTGAACCAAGCTCTGGTACCAAGACCAATTTCAAGGTATTGCCACGCGCTTTCTTGTCATGAGTCAAAGCTTGATAAAGCTTGTCAACATCCCAGTTTTCATAATCAACAGGCAAGCCAAATTTCTGACACATTTCTGTGATGGACTGGGTAATGCCAGCTGGCATAAGGCCTTTTTCCTCAGCAACCTTGGATATCTGCACCATTCCCATGGCAACAGCCTCTCCATGCATGACCTTGCCATAACCGACAGTCGCTTCAATAGCATGACCAATAGTGTGGCCAAAATTGAGGTAAAGGCGAACACCATTGTCCAACTCATCCTCAACCACCATCTTGCGCTTGACCTGACAAGAATGTTCAATCAAGGTCTCTGCATATTCCAGTATGCTCTCTACAGAACCATCCAGTTCCGTCAATAGAGTCCATAGTTCTGGATCCTCAATCAAGCCATACTTGATAACTTCACCCATCCCTTCAATCAGCTCTCTTTTTCCGAGTGTTTCAAGGACAAGCGGATCAATCAAAACCCCATCTGGCTGGGCAAAGGTACCCACCATATTCTTAGCAAATGGAGTGTTAACGCCTGTCTTTCCACCGATAGAAGAATCCACCTGGGCTGTCAAGCTAGTCGGTATCTGAACAAAGTGAATGCCTCGCATATAGGTAGAGGCTACAAAACCAGCCAGATCCCCAACGACACCACCTCCTAGAGCCACGATTCCATCGCTACGAGTCAGTCCCTGCTTAACTAGGAATTCATAGACTTTCTGAACAGTGGTTAGATTCTTTCTTTCTTCGCCTTCTAAAAAGTCAAAAACAGCTACCTGAAAACCAGCATCTTCTAGGCTGAGCTTGACCTTCTCTGCATAAAGAGAAGCTACATGGTTATCTGTCACAATGACTACCTTTTGTGGTTGCCAGAGTTCTCGCAACCATTGACCAGCCTGAGCCAGACAACCTTTTTCAATCTGAATATCATAAGGATGATGAGGAATATCGATTCTGATTTTCATAGGAGAATCTCCCTTTCTTTATTGGTATTTTTCTGTTAAAGACTGCCAAATCTCTTCTGTCGGCATTTCCTTGCCTGTCCACAGTTGAAAGGCTTCTGCAGCTTGATAGAGCAACATTCCCAGACCATTGACGGCGGGATTTCCCTGACTTCTAGCCCATTTCAAAAATGGGGTTTCAAAAGGCTTGTAAATGATGTCTGCTACCAAGAGAGTTTCTGGTAAGACTATGTTTTCAGGAACTGGGGATGACTGTCCATCCATTCCCACACTGGTGGCATTAACCAGTAAATCAGACTCAGCAATCCTTGCTTGCAGTTCAGAAACATCTTCTAAAGCATACAAGTCCACCTTAAAGCCTGTCTGCTCCTGTAACTTGTCTAAATAAGGTCTTGTTTTTTCCATAGAAACGGAACGAACAAAGACAGAAATCTGACTGACACCATCCAAAATAGCCTGCGCCAAAATGGACTTGGCCGCACCACCTGCACCCAGCAAGGTCATCTTTTTACCTGTAATTGTAAAAGAAGGCAAGCTCTTAAAAAATCCCTTGCCATCTGTATTATATCCAATTAAAGTTCCATTCTCATTGACAACCGTATTGACCGCACCGATCAAGCGCGCTTCGTCACTCAGCTCATCCAAATAAGGAATCACTTGCTCCTTATAGGGCATGGACAGGTTAATGCCAAACATCTGGTAGCGACGAATATTGGCCACTGTTTCTGCCAAGTCAGCTGCATCAATCTCCCAAGCTACATAAGCACCGTTGGTAGCTGTCGCCTCAAAGGCCCTATTGTGGATAAAGGGCGAAATAGAATGCTTAATAGGGTTGGCAACAACTGCAGCTAAACGTGTATAGCCATCAAGCTTCATCTAAAATCTCCCTGATTTTTTTCATGTTAGCTAGAGAAATCTGACCTGGGGCACTTGCCTCATCTAGACTAGCAAAGGACCAGCTAGAACCCGTCACATCCGCAGTGATACGAGAGACCTTACCCACCTTGCCCATAGAAATAGTCACATATTCCTGTTCAGGATTAAGAGTTTTAAAGCCTCGTGTATAGTTCATCAAGTCTAAGACATCCTGCTCCGTGTGAGCCATCACCGCAACCTTAACAAGTTTTGGATTTAGGCTCGTCAACTCTGACAAGATTTCCATCATGTTTTCAGGTGTTTCTTGGAAATTGTGGTAACTCAAAATGAGATTCGGGAAATCCAGCATTTCCTCAAAAACATCCTTGTAGCTATAGTACTCAAAATCAATATAATCTGGTTGATAGAGTTGCGCCACTTCCTTGATTAGATGGATATATTCTTCTGAAGAAAGTTCGATTTCTCCCCCTTCAGCGCGAGTTCGCAGCGTGAAAACCAATTCACGACCTGCAAATTTTTCAAAAATAGCTGGAGCTACCTGCAAAATCGCTTCTTTAGGCAGATAGTCGGCACGCCATTCAATGATATCAGCATCCTGATACCTCGTGGCATCCAGAGCCTGGGCCTCCTCTAAACTTCTTGGCATTACTGAAACGATTAATTTCATTTACTAACCTTCATACTAATCACCTTGAGGTAATTACTACTTTCATCTTTTTTATTATAGGCAAAATCTGCTGGAAGAGCGTATTTATTTAAAATCTGGTAACTTCTTCCTGCAAAGCCTTTATCAATTTGTTCTGTAAATTTCTGGCGGGAAACATTGGCAGCATTGGTACTGGCAATGATGATTCCTCTCGGATTTAAAATCTCAAGACTCTGGGAAATCAACTTGTGATAATCCTTGGCCACAGAGAACGTTTGTTTTTTGTTCCGAGCAAAGCTAGGCGGATCTAGGACAATCACATCGTAGGTCAAGCCTTTTCGTTTGGCATATTTGAAATACTCAAAGACGTCCATGACTATAAAACGATGGTCGTCTGTGCTGAGCCCATTTGCCTGAAAATGCGCTTGAGACAATTCTCGTGAACGCTTGGCTAGATCCACAGAAGTTGTCTGGCTAGCTCCTCCCATGGCTGCAGCTACTGAAAAGGCTGCTGTATAGGAAAACATATTGAGCAAGGATTTACCCATAGCCAAGCCATCAACCAGACTACCACGAACCTCATGCTGGTCTAGGAAAATCCCTGTCATCAAGCCATCGTTCATAAAGACTTGATACAGAACACCATTTTCCAAAACAGTGAAAAAGTCAGGTGCTTCTTGACCATAAACATGGGCAGATTCATAGTCCAAACCCTTAAAGCGGATCTTCTCATAAGCCCCTAACACTTCAGGGAAAACCTGTCTAAAGGCTTCTGAGATGGTCTGACGAATCTGATAAACATAAGAGTTATACCAAGAAAAGACAGCATAATCGCCATACAGCTCCACTGTCAGACCGCCAAAGCCATCTCCCTCTTGGTTGAAGAGACGAAAGGCAGTTGTCAAATCATCTTGATAGTAGGCGCTTCTCTTTTCTTTAGCTTTTCTAAATAGCGTTTCAAAGAAAGCTTGATTGAAGACCACCTTGTCCTTACTAACAAACCAGCCAAAGCCCTTGTTTTGCTGAGATAGGTAGGCAGTCCCAAGAAAGGTTCCTTCCTGACTCTGCACTTCTACTTCCTGATCCTTGAGATTGACATTCTCAAGATCACTGGCTTCTAGTAAAACCAGACCTTTGGCAAGCTTTTTTTCAACCCTTTTGCTGACTCTTATTCTATTCATAACTACCATTATATCAAATTTTTAGACAATTCTCAAAAAAGAAACAACCCTTGTTTTTTTACTCTCGTTTTAAAAAAGGTATACTAATACTAATAAAAACTTAGAAGTAATTGTATGAGAATCACAACAAAAGATGCTCTTCCGTCTTGGAGGAGCATCTTTTTTATCAACGAAAATCAAATAGCAAACTAAGAAACTAGCCTCAGTTTAACTGTGAGATTATAGGTAGAGAGGTTGTATCAGTAATATGTGTCTGTCAAATTTAGTGACGAATGAATATAAATGAATATAGTAGAAGAAATATGAGAAGATAAATCAGCTTCAGCAGGTATCTGGAAAATTTGATTTTATAGAAAAGCCTTTTGTTACAAACTCAATATACTATCAATAAATAATATTATAGAAGCAACAATAATTAAAATTTCACCTATCTGCATAATTCTATTTCGAACTCTAAATATATGTTCTATCAAAAATACTTGGATCAGACACATTATAGGAATTAACGTTTTTGAAATTGAAAAATATCCAAATAAATAAACTATAAACAAGAAAAATAGAACTATATTATATTTCTTATTCAAAACATTCCTCCCTATATTTTTTGATTACCAATCTTAATCATTTACAACTACATTCTAACAAACTATAAAAGCGTTTGTCGAATTGAATTTATCAAGCAAGTAACCAACTAGCTCATCTTTTTTCTATTTCTGTCAATATACGTGACAGGTAGTAATGATATCCAAAAATAGCAAGAGCTAGCAAGAGGATCAGAACTCCTACTCCCAAGCTGATGGCAAGGACAGGGGAGAGAGACCGAACCAAGAATAAGCTCCCAATTACAAGGGCCATCAGGATTGCAATATAAATAAACAGTAAAACTATTGCTACTATACGATTTGAACGATTCACCAAGTCCGTAATGCTACTCCAATTGGTTGACAGATTTTTCACGTCCTTAAGGTAATGGTGGCAAGAAAGGATGACACTGGCAAGGGTCCAGACTGCAAGAAGGTAGATCATCGAAAGGATGGGCAAGCCTAGATATAGAGAAAGGCCAAGTAAAGTCAGAACTGGTAAAAAGGACTGGACAGCAAATATAATCCAAAATTTCACTTTCACATAACGAGCAAAGTCAAAGGGTAAACTCTTAAGAAAATCAACATTTTCCCTCTCCAAGGACAAGGCAATTGAATGCAGGCTGGTGATATTGTTATTGACAAGAGCTATAAAGAGAGCTATAAAAAACAAGGGTAACCAGTATGGAGGATGAATATCTGGAACTATCTGAGAATCTCGGATTTTGGAAATCAGACCGATCATCATGAAATAAGGAAGGAAAGCACTTGTAAAAAGCACTGTAATCACGCCAGTCCCCTGTCCCAAGAGGGTGAGGTGGTAGCGTAAAACCATACGGAAAAATCCCTTTTTATTAGTAGTTGAAATTCTCTCCTTGCTACGACGTTCTTTTTTGACCTTCTCCTCACTATTAAGCAGGATCACGTCATAAAAATGAGGAAGAACCTTCTTTTTGGTCAGGTAAAGTAAGAAGAGAGTTAGTCCTATCCAAGCGAGCAGACCCAGTATGGCTTCTGTCGAAAAAGGCTCCACTGCTATTTTATAAAAGATATGAAGAGGATAAAGGAGAAATGGAATGTCTCTAACTTTGTCAACAATACTTCCAAAAGTCGACTGTAGAAAGAGGACAAATATTAAAGGTATGAGAACCCCTATCCCAATCATCACATTGGCAAAAATAGACTGATACTTTCTGAAGACCCTAGTCTGAGCCAAGAAATGTACTGCCACTACCATCACTAAAGTAACAGAGACAAATAATAAGGCCAAGGACAGCAGCATCAAAGGCAAGCCCAGCCAAAGAGAAGGAGCTAGCCTAATATAGAGGACTAGAAAATAAGCTAGGATTGGTACAATTCCAGCTAGAGCTGGCAAGAGAACAGACAGTCCTTTAGCAATTATAATCTCTGATTCTTTAAAGGCATAGGGTCTATACGATGCCAAGTCCTTACTCTCATAAAAGACATTGTAAAATGCAGTGAAAGAAGTTGAAAAGGCAAGCACCAGTAAAATAGCAACCATGGTACTAAAAAAACTTGGTCTTTCCTCAAAAGGAAAACGAAAGGCTATATTTATAAACATGATGAGCATCAAGAGACTGGAAAAAATGTAAGAACTTAGGACTCTAGCGGAAACATTTACTTTTTTTCCAGGATTTTTAGCTTGCTTCTTTCGTAGGTTAGCCAGATTAGCTTCTTGAGATGAATAGAGGATATTGATATCAACTAATTTTTTAATGACCTTGAGACGCATCTGAAACCTCCTCTTTTCTACCAGCAAGGCTAAGGTAGATACTTTCCAAAGACTGGTCTGGATGGTCTTTCCTCAAGTCCTCTACGCTACCACAATAGATCAAATTCCCCTTTTTTAAAATGGCAATCCGATCACAGACTTGCTCGGCTACCTCTAGGACATGGGTTGAAAACAAGACTGTCTTGCCTTTTTGTACATGTTCCTTCATCATTTGCTTCAAATCAAAGGCAGCCTGGGGATCCAAACCAGTCAAGGGTTCGTCCAAGACCCAAATATCAGGATCGGACAAGAGTGCCCCGATGACAAAGACTTTCTGACGCATTCCGTGAGAAAGAGTTTCAATAACTTGATAGCGATTTTCAGCAAAGTCAAAAACGTCCAATAACCTAGCTAGACTAGCTTCCAAGTCAGAGCTAGTCAGATCATAGGATGAAGCGATCAATTCCCAAAATTCATTAGCTGTTAAGCGTAAAAATAAGTCAGGCGAGTCTGCTACGTAGCCAATCTTTCGTTTAATAGCTAAACGATTTTCCGATAACTCCTGACCATCTACCAGAATACGACCACTGCTGGGTGAAATGATACTGACTAAGGATTTTATGGTAGTCGATTTCCCAGCACCATTATGGCCAATCAAGCCCATAATCTCCCCATTTTCAATCTGCAAATTGAGATTGCTCAAAGCCTCTTTATCACCATACAACTTACTAACATTTTGAAATTCAATCATGGGATGACTCCTATCTTTATCTGTATTACATACCATTATACTAGCACTTTGATACAAAAAAATCAACACTTTATTTTAAGTGGTTAAAATAGATTTCTTCTATCTTACGCAAACGTTTGAGCTAACCAATACTTTATGATAGAATAAAGAACAAGATTGACAAGTAAGAGGAAACATCATGCAAAATCACACACTCATGCAATACTTTGAATGGTATCTGCCCCACGACGGCCAGCACTGGACGCGTCTGGCTGAAGATGCTCCACACCTAGCTGATCTGGGAATCAGCCATGTCTGGATGCCACCAGCTTTTAAGGCGACCAATGAAAAAGATGTAGGCTATGGGGTCTATGACTTATTTGACTTAGGAGAGTTCAACCAAAAAGGGACTGTCCGCACCAAGTATGGTTTCAAAGAAGACTATCTTCAAGCCATTCAAGCCCTAAAAGCACAGGGAATTCAACCTATGGCCGATGTAGTTCTCAACCATAAGGCTGCTGCCGATCACAGGGAAGCCTTTCAAGTTATTGAAGTGGATCCTGTAGACCGTACAGTTGAACTTGGAGAACCCTTCACCATCAATGGCTGGACTAGTTTTACCTTCGATGGTCGCCAAGATACCTACAATGGCTTCCACTGGCACTGGTACCACTTCACAGGTACAGACTACGATGCCAAACGCCGTAAGTCTGGGATTTATCTGATTCAAGGAGACAACAAGGGCTGGGCCAACGAGGAATTGGTCGATAACGAAAACGGAAACTACGACTACCTCATGTATGCCGACCTAGACTTTAAACATCCTGAAGTCATCCAAAATATCTATGACTGGGCTGACTGGTTCATGGAAACGACTGGTGTAGCTGGTTTCCGCTTGGATGCCGTTAAGCATATCGATTCTTTCTTCATGTGCAATTTTATCCGTGATATGAAGGAAAAATACGGTGAGGATTTCTATGTTTTTGGTGAATTTTGGAACCCCGACAAGGAAGCCAATCTGGACTATCTTGAAAAAACGGAAGAACGCTTTGACCTTGTCGATGTTCGTCTCCACCAGAATCTCTTTGAAGCCAGTCAAGCTGGCGCAAACTATGACCTTCGTGGCATTTTCACAGATAGCTTGGTTGAACTCAAACCTGACAAGGCTGTAACCTTTGTCGACAACCACGATACCCAACATGGTCAGGCTCTTGAGTCTACCGTTGAAGAATGGTTCAAACCAGCAGCCTATGCCCTCATTCTGTTACGCCAAAATGGCCTTCCATGTGTCTTTTACGGCGACTACTATGGGATTTCAGGGCAGTATGCTCAACAAGATTTCAAAGAAGTCCTTGACCGCCTCCTAACCATCCGAAAAGATTTGGCCTATGGAGAACAAAATGACTACTTTGATGATGCTAACTGTATCGGTTGGGTACGTTCAGGTGCTGAACATCAATCCCCAATCGCAGTCTTGATTTCAAATGACCAAGAAAACAGCAAGTCTATGTTTGTCGGCCAAGAATGGGCTAACCAAACCTTTGTAGATTTACTTGACAACCACCAAGATCAAATTACAATTGATGAGGAAGGTTATGGACAATTCCCAGTCTCAGCTAGATCCGTAAGTGTCTGGGCAGCCAATACAATCTAATAGCTCATAATAACCAAGCCAGGTCCAAGGGGATTTGGCTTTTTTGTATTCACAAAAAGACCTACCCAAATGGATAGATCTTTAAACTCAATGAAAATCAAAGAGCAAACTAGGAAGCTAGCCGCAGGCTGCTCAAAGCACTGCTTTGAGGTTGTAGATAAGACTGACGAAGTCAGTCACATATAAAATCCAAGGTGAAGCTGACATTGTTTGAAGAGATTTTCGAAGAGTATTACTTGATTACAATTTACCTGCTACCGCATCCAGCAATTCTTGGATTTTAGCTTGGTTGCTTCCTCCTGCCATGGCCATGTCTGGTTTACCACCACCACGTCCATCGACGATTGGTGCCAATTCTTTGACAAGGTTTCCTGCATGAAGGTCTTTTGTCTTGCTTGCTACAAGAACATTGACTTTGTCACCGATAGCAGCAACGAGGACAAGAAGATCAGAGTAGTCTTTTTGTTTCCAGTTGTCTGCAAAGGTACGAAGGGCACCAGCATCTGATACAGATACTTGGCTAGCAATGTAACGGTGACCATTGACTTCCTTCACGTCCTTGAAGATATCGCCTGCGGCTGCAGCTGCGGCTTTTTCTTTCAACTCAGCATTTTCTTTTTGCAGTTGACGAAGTTGTTCTTGAAGTCCTTCTACCTTGTGAGGTACTTCTTTAAGTTGAGGTGCTTTCAAGGTTGCTGCGACAGCTTTAAGGGCGTCTTCTTGTTCACGGTAGGCTTCAAAGGCTTCCTTACCAGTCACTGCCAAGATACGGCGAGTTCCTGAACCGATCCCTTCTTCTTTGACAATCTTGAAGAGACCAATCTCAGAAGTGTTGCCAACGTGGGTACCACCACAAAGCTCGATAGAGTAGTCACCGATAGTAACAACACGAACTTCCTTGCCGTATTTCTCACCAAAGAGGGCCATGGCTCCCATTTCTTTAGCAGTGTCAATATCCGTTTCAACTGTCTTCACTTCAAGAGCTTCCCAGATTTTCTCGTTGACTTGCTGTTCAATCGCACGCAATTCTTCAGCAGTAACTGCTTGGAAGTGAGTGAAGTCAAAGCGAAGGAATTCTACTTCATTAAGCGAACCTGCCTGAGTTGCATGGCTGCCAAGGATGTTGTGAAGAGCAGCGTGAAGCAAGTGAGTCGCAGTGTGGTTTTTCATAACACGGTGACGACGATTTGTATCAATTGCCAAAGTGTATTCTTGGTTCAAAGCAAGTGGTGCAAGGACTTCAACTGTATGAAGAGTTTGTCCGTTTGGAGCTTTTTGAACATTGGTTACAGTAGCCACAACCTTACCTGACTCATCCAAGATTTGTCCGTGGTCAGCGACCTGTCCACCCATTTCAGCATAGAATGGCGTTTCCGCAAAGATAAGAGAGGCAGTTCCTTCTGATACAGCTTCTACTTCTGCATTGTCAGCCACGATTGCTACCAATTTAGAAGACAATTGAAATGCTTCATAGTTAAAGCGACTTTCCACTGTGATATTTTGAAGGGTTTCATTTTGCATCCCCATTGAGCCACCCTTAACAGCTGACGCACGCGCACGTTCTTGCTGTTCTTTCATGGCTGCTTCAAAACCTTCACGGTCTACAGTCATACCAGCTTCTTCAGCGATTTCTTCTGTCAATTCAACTGGGAATCCATAAGTGTCATAAAGTTTGAATACATCTTGACCAGCAATGACAGATTGACCTTTTTCTTTCAAGTCTGCTACAATGCCTTGGGCAAAGTGTTGACCTGAGTGAAGAGTACGGGCAAATGACTCTTCCTCGCTCTTAACGATTTTTTCAATAAAGTCACGTTTTTCAAGCACTTCTGGGTAGTAGCTTTCCATGATTTTTCCAACAGTTGGAACGAATTTGTAAAGGAAAGGCTCGTTGATACCCAATTTTTGACCATGCATAGAAGCACGACGGAGAAGACGACGAAGGACGTAACCACGACCTTCATTTCCAGGAAGGGCACCATCACCGATTGCAAATGAAAGAGAACGGATGTGGTCAGCGATGACCTTGAAGCTCATGTTGTCGCCATCTTGATCATAAACCTTACCAGATAGTTTCTCCACTTCACGGATGATTGGCATGAAGAGGTCTGTCTCAAAGTTGGTCTTAGCTCCTTGGATAACTGCTACCAAACGCTCCAAACCAGCGCCCGTATCAATGTTCTTGTGTGGCAATTCCTTGTATTCGCTACGAGGAACAGCAGGGTCTGCGTTAAATTGTGACAAAACGATGTTCCAGATTTCGATATAACGGTCGTTTTCAATATCTTCTGCAAGCAGGCGAAGACCGATATTTTCTGGGTCAAAAGCTTCTCCACGGTCAAAGAAAATCTCTGTATCTGGTCCAGAAGGCCCTGCACCGATTTCCCAGAAGTTGTCCTCGATTGGAATCAAATGACTTGGGTCCACTCCCACTTCAATCCAGCGGTTATAAGAATCTTTATCATCTGGATAGTAGGTCATGTAAAGTTTTTCAGCAGGAAAATCAAACCATTCAGGGCTTGTCAAAAGCTCATAAGCCCAAGTGATAGCTTCATCACGGAAGTAATCACCGATAGAGAAGTTCCCCAACATTTCAAACATGGTATGGTGACGTGCAGTCTTCCCTACGTTTTCGATGTCGTTGGTACGGATGGCTTTTTGGGCATTGGTAATACGTGGATTTTCAGGGATAATGGTCCCGTCAAAGTATTTCTTAAGGGTTGCTACTCCAGAGTTGATCCACAAAAGAGTTGGGTCATTTACAGGAACCAAGCTCACTGATGGTTCTACTGAGTGGCCTTTGGTCGCCCAGAAATCAAGCCACATTTGGCGTACTTGTGCACTAGATAGTTGTTTCATATTGTCTCCTTATTTACTTGTTTAATGTGATTGGCTTTCCAGCATTTCCACATAGTCAATCGCGACACAGAGGGAAATGACTAGGTCTGCATAAGCGTCCTCCAGGACCGTTACGGTATAGGTAGAGGTCAGATGGAAGAGTTCCTTCTTAATTTCCGCAATCAGCTGATCGCGATCATCCAGCAATTTGAAATCCAAATCCCAGATATTGCCCTCGATACGAAGACCTAGATCATCAAACTCATACTTATCTCGCCAGAAGGTCAACTTCTTACGAATGACAAAACTCGAGCCATCCCGAAGCTGAATCTCAAAACGAGGAAGCAAGGTCAAAATTTCTTTACTAATCTGACTGACCTGTTCACCAGTCGCATCATATATGGTAAAGGTTTTAGGAATTTGGAAAAATGATCCCTCCACCTGATAGGCGATTTCTCCCCTGTCATCCTTGATAGCGAAGCGTTCGCCTCCAAGACGAAACTTTTGTTTGACAAGAAATGTTTTCATCAACACCTCCAAAAATCAAAAGACAAGCTCATATCACGAAGGGCGAAAAACCGCGGTACCACCTTCATTCAATGAACTTGTCATTCTCTTATTCTTATGCAATTGTATGATTGAGTAGCATGATTTTCTATCTTAGATGGCTTGCAGCACCGCCATTTCTCTGGACTAAGACAAGTGAAAATCAATTCTCAACTTTCTTATTATAACGTTTTTTTAAGCTTGCGTCAACTGGAAATCATCTCTCTTGAATCAGACCAATTTCCTGTATCTTTGATTACTTTTTCAAAATATACTTTTTCTTACTACCATTTTTCTTTTTATCCCAACTTTTATCCCAAAGTTTTGAATTGTTAAAGATAGCTACGAAAATATTTGCAAATATAAAGAACCCTATCACCAAATGTATGGAATCAGTTGTTAGGTATTATCGATCCAAACCATCCTTTAGAGAGAATAGTATAACAGTCTGCTGAACAGTCAAAAAGGCTGGCCAAAAAAATTTTTTGAAAAAAGTAGATATTTTCATTATTTGTTACCGCTTTCTGTAAGGTTAAACTTAGTATACTACTGGGAAAGAAAATAAGTAACTATCATAGAAAAAGATACCATTACAAAAATTGCCTTTTATTTTTTAAAAAACGAACCAGCTTGACTGATCCGTTTTCTTACATCTATCTTCTACTTCCGATACATTTTAAACTGTAGGAAGAGGTCGCTGTATTTACCTGTCCATTTATGGTCAAATTTTTCATAAACTTCCAGATGTTTCATGGTTTCAGCATCTGGATAGAAGGCTTTGTCTTCTTTTTTCTCCTCTGGGAGCAATTCCTTAGCTGGTAGGTTTGGAGTTGAATAGCCGACATACTCTGCATTTTTAAGAGCATTTTCGGGTTTCAACATAAAGTTGATAAAGGCATAGGCTGCATCTTGGTTTTTGACTGTTTTGGGAATGACCATATTGTCAAACCAAAGGTTGCTGGCTTCTGTCGGTACCACATAGCGTAGATTTTCGTTTTTTTCTAGCATTTGGCTGGCTTCACCAGAGAAGGTCACACCGATAGCAGCATTGTTCTGAATCATGTAGCCCTTCATCTCGTCGGCAACGATAGCCTTGATATTTGGAGTCAATTTGTAGAGTTTGTTTACTGTCTCTTCCAACTGCTGCGGATTCTTGGAATTGAGGCTGTATCCGAGGGAATTAAGCCCCAGTCCCAGCACCTCACGCGCCCCATCAAAAAGCATGATAGAGTTCTTATACTCTGGCTTCCATAGGTCGTCCCAATGCTCAGGCGCTTGATCGACCATGGTTTCATTGTAGACAATTCCCAAGGTCCCCCAGAAATAAGGGATGGAGAATTTATTTCCTTTGTCAAAGGACTGGTTGAGGAACTCTGGTCCGATATTTTCAAGACCCTCGATTTTGGAGTAGTCAAGCGGTACCAAGAGGTCTTCGTCCTTCATCTTGTTAATCATGTATTCACTAGGGATGGCAATATCGTAGGTCGTTCCACCCTGCTTGATCTTGGTATACATGGCTTCGTTGGAGTCAAAGGTCTCATACTGGACTTGGATTCCTGTTTCTTCAGTGAATTGTTCCAAGAGTTCTGGATCGATATAGTCTCCCCAGTTGTAGATAACCAGTTTTTGACTATCTCGGCTATTGATTTTGCTATCGAGATGCGTCGCAATTCCCCACAAGACCAGGATAATCGCTGCAATTCCTGCTAAAAATGAATAGAGTTTTTTCATGCTTGCTCCTCCTTCTCACGTGAGATAAAGTAATATCCAACCACTAAGATAATACTAAAGAGAAAGACAAGGGCAGACAGGGCATTGATTTCTAGGGAAATCCCCTTACGAGCACGAGAATAAATCTCGACTGACAGGGTTGAAAAGCCATTTCCCGTTACGAAGAAGGTCACAGCAAAGTCATCTAGCGAATAGGTGAAGGCCATGAAGTAACCTGCAATGATAGACGGAGTCAGGTAAGGAAGCATGATTTCCTTGAACATCTGAAATTGACTGGCACCAAGGTCATAGGCCGCATGAATCATGTCCCCGTTCATTTCCTTGAGTCGAGGCAAGACCATCAAGACCACGATAGGAATCGAGAAGGCTACATGACTAGATAGAACAGTCAAAAAGCCAAGTGAAAACTTGAGTTGGGTAAAGAGAATCAAGAAGCTGGCACCAATCATAACATCAGGCGCAACCATGAGGATATTATTGAGTGAAAGAAAAGCTTCTTGGTATTTCTTACGAGACTGGTAAATGTAAATAGCACCGAAAGTCCCGATAATGGTCGCTATCAAGGCTGACAGGAAGGCCAAGAAAAAGGTCTGTGTCACAATCAACATGAGACGACCATCGCCAAACATAGTTTTAAAATGGCTCAAGCTAAAGCCAGTAAAGCTATTCATGTCGTTGCCTGCGTTAAAAGCATAGCCAATCAGATAAAAAATCGGCAGGTAGAGGACAAGAAAGACCAGTCCCAGATAAAGGTTGGCAAATTTTTTCATCGTTCTCTCCTTTCCTTGGTCACCCACATGGTAATGAACATAGTCAGGATAAGAATCACACCGATGGTTGAACCCATACCGTAGTTGTCATTGGTCAGGAAGTTCTGCTCAATGGCTGTCCCCAAGGTGATAACGCGGTTTCCACCAATCAAACGGGTCAGCATGAAGAGACTCAAGCTTGGGATAAAGACGGATTGAACCCCACTTCTCACCCCATTCATCGATAGAGGGAAGATGACATGGCGGAAGGTTTCCCACTTGGTCGCACCGAGGTCATAGCTGGCATTGATGAGATTGTTATCCATATCGTCCAAGACATTGAAAATCGGCAAAATCATAAAGGGAAGCTCGATGTAGCTTGCGACAAAGATAAAGGAGAAATCGGTAAAGAGCAACTGTTGCGAACCAATTCCGATAAATTCCAAGAATTGGTTAATAGAGCCATTCTGACCAAAAATCCCGATAAAGGCATAGGCCTTGAGGAGCAGGTTAATCCATGTCGGCAAGATAATCAGCATGAGCCAGAGTTGACGGTGCTTGAGACGAGTCAAAAAGAGGGCTGTCGGATAACTGATAAGCAAGGTCACAAAGGTCACAATTCCTGCATAAAGCACTGAGTTGAAACTCATCTTGAGATAAGTCAAGTTTTGTGACGCAAAGTAGGACTTATAGTTTTCTAAACTGAACTGGCCTTCGATATTGAAAAAGGATTGACCGAAAATCAAGACCAAGGGTGCCAACACAAAGAGGGCAATCCAGAGCATGTAGGGCACTACAAAGAGTTTAGAGCTTGTTTTCTTCATCTCTTTCCTCCTCGATTGCATTGATCAGGCCTGCTTCTTGCTCTTCGATTTCCACATATTCTTCGATACGCGCATCGAACTCTTCTTCGGTTTCGTTGAGACGCATGATGTGGATGTCTTCTGGTTCAAAGTCCAGACCGATTTCCTCACCAACGATGGCCTTACGAGTTGAGTGGATCATCCATTCATTTCCAAGTTCGTCATAGGCGATGATTTCATAGTGAACCCCACGGAAGAGCTGGGTATCGACCTTAACTTGGAGTTTGCCTTCTTCAGGCAGGGTAATGCGCAAGTCCTCTGGACGAATCACGACTTCGACTGGTTCATTTGGCTTCATCCCACCATCGACCGCTTCAAAGCGTTTGCCGTTAAACTCAACCAAGTAGTCCTCAATCATGGTACCAGGCAAGATATTTGACTCACCGATAAAGGTGGCAACAAAGTGGTTGATTGGCTCATCGTAGATGTCCACAGGTGTTCCAGACTGGACAATCTCTCCATCATTCATAACGAAAATCCAGTCACTCATGGCAAGGGCTTCTTCCTGATCGTGAGTGACAAAGACAAAGGTAATGCCCAATCGTTGTTGCAGTTCACGCAATTCGTACTGCATGTCTGTTCTTAATTTCAAGTCCAGCGCTGATAAAGGTTCGTCCAACAAAACCACACGGGGTTGGTTGATGATGGCACGGGCAATAGCCACTCGCTGACGTTGTCCTCCAGAAAGTTTACGAATGGAACGTTTTTCATACCCTTCCAACTGAACCATCTTGAGAACTTCCGCTACGCGTTTCTCGATTTCTTTCTTATCAATCTTGCGCAAGCGGAGCGGAAAGGCAACATTTTCAAACACATTCATATGTGGAAACAAGGCATAAGATTGGAAGACTGTATGGACGTCTCGCTTGTTGGTTGGGATATCATTGATACGGACACCGTCCAGCAAAATATCTCCTGTCGTCGCATCCAGTAAACCTGCAATGATGTTCAAGATAGTTGATTTCCCTGATCCAGATGCGCCTAGAAGGGTGTAAAATTTCCCTTCTTCCAACTCAAAGTTGATGTCTTTGAGAACCTTGGTGTTGCTGTCTTCAAAAACTTTAGAGACGTTTTTGAATTCAATAATTGGTTTTTTCAATTGTCATTTATTCCTTCTTTTTCATAGATTAACAGATCAGGGCTCTGTCAGGCCGCCACTACCTCGTGTAGGAGATTGAACTGCCTACATACTTTTGCACTAACGATAGGCTTTCACCCCCTTTCCATGATATAGTAGCAGCTTTTCAAATACAGCTTCCTACTTACTTTCACCCAAGATACGGACTTCTCTCTCAAGCGTAATACCTGAGTGCTCCTTGACTTTTTCAATCACAGACTCAATCAAATCCTCGTAGTCTTTGGCCGTTCCGTCTGCGACATTGATCATAAATCCTGCGTGCTTTTCAGACACTTCTACACCACCGATACGATAGCCTTTCAAGCCAGCCTCTGAAATTAATTGACCTGCAAAATGCCCGACTGGACGCTTAAAGACCGAACCACAAGATGGGTATTCTAAAGGTTGTTTGAGTTCACGTAGGTGCGTCAAGCGGTCCATTTCCTGCTTGATAACCTGATGGGTTCCTGGAGCAAGAGCAAATTTAGCTGACAAGACAACTGCACCAGACTCCTGAATAGCTGAATGGCGGTAACCAAAAGCCAAGTCCTTGGCAGACAGAGTCTCGATTTCTCCATCCTTGGTCAAGACCTTACAAGACTGCAAGATGTGGGCAATCTCGCCACCATAGGCACCCGCATTCATAAAGACCGCACCACCGACGCTCCCTGGAATGCCACAAGCAAACTCAAAGCCAGTCAAACTATGACGAAGGGCAATGCGAGTTGTTTCAATCAAGTTAGCACCAGCTTCAGCTTCGATGGTATAGCCATCAACAGAAACATTATTGAGCTTGTCACACAAGATGACAAATCCACGAATCCCACCATCACGAACGATGATGTTGCTGGCATTTCCAAGGACCATCCAAGGAATATTTTCTTGATTGGCAAATTTAACAACGCGCGCCAACTCAAAACGATTTCGTGGAAAGACCAGATAATCAGCTTCTCCACCTACTTTTGTATAACTATAGCTATGCAAGGGTTCCTTAAAACGGATATCAATTCCTTCTAAGATTTCAAGCATTTTTTCTCTTACTGACATGTCACTCTTCCTTTTACAAAATTCATTCCATTATACCATTTTTAGAGACATTTGACGACCATAAAAAGACCTTGTTTGGATTTTGCATAAGAAAAAGAGGTTCCCCCCTTTTTCTTATGATTTTTTGCAAAAGATTGCCTTGGTTCCATAGGCAACTAGGATCAGTTCAACTAGTAGAATAACTTCAACCAAGACTGGACTTGTCAACCAACCTACTTGGACTAGAGATGGTGCCAGGTCAAAGAAGGCATGAAGTCCATAAGCTGCTATGAGATAAATCCATTTCTTCTGGCGAACAGCTTGGTAAACCCAAACTGTCAAGAGTAATTGGAAGCCAAGCGCCAAGATCCGTTCAAAACCAAGCAAATAAATCTGCCAGACAGATAGTGATTGGATGGTTTTCAACATATTTTCAGACAGCAATTGCATGACCTGTGGATTTTGCGTTTGAACTGCCGAAAGAACGATGTAGAGATTAAGCAAACTAGTAAGGCCTAGGAAAATTAATTCCAAGCCACCATGCCCCAATCCATAAGCCAAGGCATCTGCCTTTTCCAAACTTCTCTTTTTCTCCAACCATTTGAAGAAAATAAGGCGAGCTGTTTCCTCAAAAAATGCTGCCATGGCTAGTCCATAGATGATATAGACAAGCGGATGGTCTTGTAAAAGAGCAATACTACCGTCTTTTTGAGGATGCAAAACCAAGATATGAACCAGTTTTTCTAAAATCTGTGAAGAGACAAAGAAGGCAACAGCTCCTAAACCCAAGACAGCTAGATTGATCTGGTATTTCTTTTTGGCATACCAAATGCTTCCTAGCAAGAAAGCTAGCAACAGCACCATGGTAATGATAATATGAGTGGTCATTTTCGTCTCCTATTCTGCCTTTTCAATATCTTTTCTCATCTCTTCAACATTGAACTTAGCAAACAAGTATTGACGGTCTTGGACAGGAAAACGTTGGTCCAACTGGTCAACTGCTCCCACCTCGATAATGCCTTCCTTGATGACAAAGTCCATGACATGTCCACCGAAGGTCAAATCATCTGAGATAAAGTGCAGATGGTATCCTGCCACACTGACCCCATGGAAAATCTCTGGCGTCCAGAAACCAACGATGGTCCCCGCCACATTGTCACGACTATATTCTGGTTGGCGAGTTGCGACATCAGCAAACTTGGTATCTGGTGTCGACTTGGGAATCATGCGTACATGCATATGCGAAAATTCCCCACGAATCTTAATCGAACGGAAAAGATTTTCCCCGTCATAATAAGACTCAATTCGTTCTTCCAATTCCTTGTCTGTCATCTCAAAGCGCTGGCGGAAAATGACCTCTGCCTGATGCGGTACCACTGCTGCGTAAGGAATAAGGGCATCTGGTGACACTTCTACAATTTCTGGTTGCTCTCCTGACCCCTTGGCCTGATAAGCCTTGCCATCCAAGACAATCAACTCCCCATCAATAGAATCCAAGGTTCCCAAACCAAGGTCACCATGCTCTAGCAATTCTCCTACTGTCATAGTCCCACCATAAAGGCCAGCCATCAAGGCTCCAAGGGTGTTGTATTGAAATAATTTCACTGGTTCCTGCACGTTCTTATCCATTCTCTTTCTTATCTGTTATACTCAATGAAAATCAAAGAGCAAACTAGGAAGCGAGCCGCAGGTTGCTCAAAGCACTGCTTTGAGGTTGTAGATAAGACTGACGAAGTCAGCTCAAAACACTGTTTTGAGGTTGTGGATAGAACTGACGAAGTCAGTAACCATATCTACGGCAAGGCAAAGCTGACGTGGTTTGAAGAGATTTTCAAAGAGTATTATTCTATAAATGTTACTCCTAAGTATACCACATTTGCCCCTAGATGTGAACGAGAGAAACACCCTAGACATTGCCAAGAAGGAAAAAAAAGGGTACAATGTAACAAAATCAAGGGAGGTCTGGAATGAAGAAACAAAGCAAGTACCAAGAGGTCGTTTCCTATCTGAAAAATGGTATCGAGTCTGGACGATTTCCGACGGGTAGTCGCCTGCCTTCTATCCGTCAACTGAGCCTTGACTTTCACTGTAGCAAGGACACTATTCAACGCGCCCTACTGGAATTACGGCATGAACAATACCTCTATGCCAAGCCCCAGAGTGGCTACTATGTCCTAGAACAAGGGCAACACCAGGACCTAGAAATTGAGGTTATGGATGAACATGCCAGCGCCTATGACGATTTCCGACTCTGTGTTAATGAAACCTTGATTGGCCGAGAAAACTACCTCTTCAACTACTATGACAACCAAGAAGGATTAGAAGACCTAAGACAATCCATTCATAAACTCCTCTTTGACCAAGCCCTCTACTGTAAGGCTGATCAACTTGTACTGACTTCTGGGACTCAACAAGCCCTTTTTATCCTCTCTCAAATTTCCTTTCTTAGCCAAGCCAAGGAAATCCTGATAGAACAGCCGACCTACCATCGGATGAACCGCCTCTTGATTGCTCAGGGATTGAACTATCAAACGATTGAACGAGGCATTGATGGGATTGACTTGGAAGAGCTGGAGGGTCATTTCAAGACAGGAAAGATAAAGTTTTTCTATACCATTCCTCGCTTTCACTATCCCCTAGGCCATTCCTATTCTGAGCAGGACAAACGAGCTATTCTTGACTTAGCAGCCAAGTATGGTGTCTATATCGTAGAGGATGACTATCTGGGTGATTTGGATTCCAAGAAGGGCCAGACCTTCCACTATCTGGATACAGAGGAGCGGGTCATTTATATCAAGTCCTTCTCAACCAGCCTCTTTCCAGCTCTGCGAATAACGGCACTCATCCTTCCAAATGCTATTAAAGAAGCCTTTGTGGCCTACAAAAATATCCTAGATTACGACAGCAACCTCATCATGCAAAAAGCCCTATCACTCTATATTGACAGTCAATTATTTGAGAAAAATCGGCTAGCTCGCTTGACCAATCAAGAAACTTACCAGAAGCAAATCGAAGAAAGGTTAGCTTACAGACCTTGTCCCCTTCCTCACTATCCCCTTCACGATGGTTTATTACTAGACCTCAGACAGTATCCTAAAATCGCCAGCCTCAAACACAGTCAACTGGGCTTGGACTTCTTTGAGGAGGCTTACTTGGATGCCTGCCCCTATCAATTTGCCAAGGTGTCCTTAGACAATCTGGAAAATGTTTTAAACTATTTAAAAGCAGAATTGGAATGACCTCCAACTCTGCTTTTTCTTATTGTTCAACTTCTGTTAGACTTGCCGCTTTTTCAAGATAGCTTTGGTAGGTTCCTTCATCCTTGAGTTTTTGGATGACCTTGTCCACCACTTCTTTCAAATCAGCACTATTTTTTCTAAGGGCAACTGCATTGGCTTCGCCGTCCTTCATCTTCAAGCTGACAGTTGCGACAGCTAGGTCTGCGTTTTTAGCAGCATAGCTAAGAGCAACAGGCTCATCCATATGAACAGCATCTACTTTTCCAGCCTGCAATTCATTGACTGCTTCACCCATATTGGTTAGGGAAGTCAATTGAGCTTTTGGCAATTGTTCCTTGACCATAGACTCTGGAACAGTTCCTTTTTGGGCTGCAATATTGGCACTTTCTAGGCTAGTTAAATCCTTGTATTTTTCTACATCAGCCTTACGAACCAAGAAACTAATCTTGTTTTCATAGTAAGGGATTGAAAAGTCAAAGACTTCTTTTCTCTCGTCAGTAGCGCTAATTCCTGCAACAGCTAGGTCAGCCTTACCAGTTTGAAGACTGGTCAAGACATTGTCAAAACTCATGCTTGAAATTTCCAACTTAACCCCAAGTTCATCAGCGATAGCTTGAGCCATATCAATATCAGCACCGACGACCTGATTTTTCCCGTCAACCAAGGACTGGAATTCAAAAGGTGCATAGTCAGGACTGGTCGCCACAACCAATTTCCCCTTTTGCTTAATGGCCTCAACAGCTGACTGAGAACCATTCGAACCTGACTGGCAAGCTACTAAGAAGAAACTTGCAAGAAAACTACATAAAACAAATATCCATTTTTTTGATTTCATAAATAAACAACCTCTCTGTTAATTTTGTATAATTATAACTCTATCCAAGGTACTTGTCAAGTGTTTTTTGAATTTTTATCTCAAAAATATTTTTTTCATTCAAAAAAGGAGCTATCAGTTGATTTTAAGCTCCTTTTTATACAGAATGAATCTATTTTATAGTTCGACAATCTTACCTGTTTCAAAGTAAACAACCCATTCACAGATATTCTTAGCATAATCTCCAATACGTTCCAAGAAGGCAATCACTTGGAAATAATCACGACCTGTAACGATGGCATCTGGATTTTTCTTGATTTCTTCTGTAGCTAGGTCACGAATGCTATCAAAGTATTGGTTGATTTTTTCGTCCATGGCTGCTACTTCATAGGCCTGGTCTACTGAACCATTCAGATAGAGGTCAAGGGCTGCTTCGACGAAGTTCTTAACATCACGACCCATTCTCTTGATTTCTTCTTCAACAGCTGGGATACGTTGCTCCCCCTTCATACGAATGGCTGCTCTTGCAATGGAAACGGCATGGTCACCCATACGTTCCAAGTCAGACACAGCCTTCAAGACTGTCAAAACAGTACGCAAGTCCTGAGAAACGGGTTGTTGAAGAGCAATCATTTCAAATGATTTCTTCTCCAATTTCACTTCGTATTCGTTTACTTCTGCATCGTCTTCGATGACTTCCTTGGCCAAATCACGGTCATGCGTAACAAAGGCACGCACTGTACGATTGATTTGGGATAGCACTTCTTGTCCCATTGCATAGAACTGGTTGTGCAATTTCTCTAAATCTTCTTCAAATTGAGAACGTAACATCATTTATCTCCTTATCCAAATTTTCCTGAAATATAATCTTCTGTTTCCTTGTGTTGTGGGTTGAGGAACATCTTCTTGGTATCGTTAAACTCAATCAAATCTCCATCTAGGAAAAATCCTGTCTTGTCAGAGATACGAGAGGCTTGTTGCATGGAACGCGTAACCAAGAGCATGGTATATTTATTTTTTAGCCCATACAAGGTTTCCTCAATTTTCCCAGCAGAGATAGGGTCCAAGGCTGAAGTCGGTTCATCCAAGAGAATGATTTTAGGACTGGTTGCCAAGACACGGGCAACACAGACGCGTTGCTGTTGTCCACCTGAAAGTCCGATAGCAGAATCATGCAGGCGGTCCTTGACCTCATCCCAGATAGAAGCTCGTTGCAAGGCTTTTTCTACCGCTTCATCCAGAACCTGCTTGTCCTTCACTCCATTGATACGAAGCCCATAGACAACATTTTCGTAGATGGACATAGGGAAAGGATTTGGCTGTTGGAAGACCATACCGATTTCCTTACGCAATTCAACTGTATCTGTACGTGGGCTGTAAATATTGTGGCCGTTATAAACCACCGAACCAGTTGTGGTCACCTCTGGATTGAGATCCCCCATACGGTTGATAGCCTTGAGGAGGGTTGATTTCCCTGATCCAGATGGACCAATCAAGGCTGTAATTTCCTTAGGTTGGAAAGAGAGGGAAACACTATTCAAGGCCTTTTTTTGATTGTAGTAAACGGACAGGTCTGACACCTGTAAAATCGCTTCTGTCATACTGTTTCCTTTCTATCCAAAGTGTCCTGTTACGTAGTCATTGGTTGACTGTAGTTTGGCATTTTGGAAAATATTAGACGTCTTATCATACTCGATCAAGTCACCCAAGTAGAAAAATCCTGTGTAATCGCTAGCACGCGCAGCCTGCTGCATACTGTGGGTCACGATAATGATGGTAAAGTCTTTCTTCAATTCCAGCATAGTTTCTTCCAGCTGGGCTGTCGCAATTGGATCCAAGGCTGACGCTGGCTCATCCATCAAGAGAATATCTGGCTTGACCGAAATGGCACGAGCGATACAGAGACGTTGTTGCTGACCACCTGATAGGGTCAAGGCTGACTTGTGCAAATCGTCTTTGACCTGGTCCCAAAGGGCAGCCTGACGAAGAGAAGTTTCCACAATTTCATCCAAAACTTGCTTGTCCTTAACTCCTGCACGTTCATGGGCAAAAGTGATATTGCGGTAGATAGACTTAGCAAAGGGATTTGGTCGTTGGAAAACCATTCCGATGTGTTTACGCATCTCATAAACATTGATTTCTGGACGGTTAACATCAATTCCTTGATAGAGAATTTGACCTGTGACCTTGGCAATATCAATAGTATCATTCATACGATTGAGACTGCGCAGGTAGGTTGATTTTCCTGATCCAGATGGGCCAATTAAGGCTGTAATCTTATTTTTTTCAAATTGCATATCGATGCCCTTGATAGATTCTTTTTTACCGTAGTAAACATGTAAATCCTTGGTAGAGAGGGCCACTTTCTCTTCAGGAAAGGTGATGATATGCTTTTCATCCCAATTATATTTTGACATGGCTTCTCCTTTAGGCAGCGGTTAATTTCTTATGTAGGTAGCTTCCGAGTTTGCGAGCTCCAAAGTTAAAGATGAGGATAAAGATGAGGAGCACTGCAGCAGAACCTGCTGATACAATGGTTCCATCTGGAATAGTTCCTTCACTATTGACTTTCCAGATGTGGACAGCCAAGGTTTCTGCTTGACGAAAGATAGAGATTGGACTCGTCACACTGAGAATATTCCAGTTAGACCAGTCAAGGGCTGGAGCAGATTGTCCTGCTGTATAGATAAGAGCTGCTGCCTCACCAAAGATACGACCAGAAGCTAAGACGACCCCAGTCACAATACCTGGAAGGGCTTCTGGAATGACCACATGAACCACAGTTTCCCAACGAGAAATCCCAAGGGCCAGACCAGCCTCACGTTGCGTATGGTGAACATGTTTCAAACTGTCCTCGACATTACGAGTCATCTGAGGCAAGTTAAAGACTGTCAAGGCCAAGGCACCTGAAATGATTGAAAATCCATACTCAAACTGAACTACAAAGATCAAGTAACCAAAGAGACCTACAACCACAGATGGCAGTGAAGACAAGATTTCAATACAGGTTCTGACAAAATTGGTCACAGGACCTTTTTTGGCATATTCAGCTAGGAAAATCCCAGCCCCCATAGACAAGGGAACAGAAATAATCAAGGTAATGACCAAAAGGAAGAAGGAATTATAGAGCTGAATTCCAATCCCTCCGCCTGCTTGGTAAGAAGATGATTTGCCAGTCAAGAAAGACCAAGAGATGTGGGGCAAACCACGAACCAAGATATAAAGAATCAAGGATGCCAAGATGGCAACGATAATTCCTGCAATTGAGTAGAGGACAGCTGTTGCAATTTTATCTAATTTCTTAGCGTGCATAGTTTTTCTTTCCTCTTTCTTTCGTAATCAATTTAATCACACTGTTGAAGGCCAAACTCATCAAGAGCAATACTAAGGCCAGTGACCAGAGTACGTTATTATCAACTGTACCCATGACGGTATTTCCGATACCCATGGTCAAAACAGACGTCAAGGTCGCAGCAGGTGTTGTTAGTGAAGTTGGGACAACGGCTGAGTTTCCGACCACCATCTGAATGGCCAAGGCCTCACCAAAGGCACGCGCCATCCCAAAGACCACTGCTGTAAAAATCCCTGAACGCGCTGCCTTCAAGGTCACGCGCCAGATGGTTTGCCAGCGAGTGGCCCCCATAGCCAAACTAGCTTCGCGGTAGTGACGAGGCACTGCACGCAAGCTATCGGTTGTCATAAAGGTTACCGTCGGTAAAATCATGACAAAGAGAACGAAAATTCCTGACAAAATTCCAAAACCAGTTCCACCAAAGACACTACGTACAAAGGGAACTACGACCTGCAAACCGATAAATCCATACACGACTGAAGGAATCCCGACAAGCAATTCAATAGCTGGTTGCAAGATTCTAGCACCTTTTGGTGAGACTTCGGTCATAAAGACTGCCGCACCAATGGCAAAAGGAGTTGCGATAAGGGCTGACAGGATTGTGACAATAAAGGAACCCAAAATCATAGGAAGGGCACCAAATTGTTTACCTGAAGGATTCCAAGTTTGGCCAAAAAGGAAATCAAAGATATTAACCCCATTTACAAAGAAGGTCGACAAACCTTTTTGGGCTACGAAAATCAAAATCATAGCCACAATGATGACAATCAAAGACAGACAGGCAAAGGTCAAGCCTTTTCCTAGTTTCTCTAGACGAGAGTTCTTTGAGGGAGAAAGTAATTTTTTAGCTAATTCTTCTTGATTCATTAGTGACTCCCTTCTAGTGCTGTCACCGTTCCGACAGCATCTTTTTCAACCTTCATTTCCTTGACAGAAATATAGCCCATTCCCTTAACGATTCCACTTTGCGCTTCATCTGAGAGGACAAAGTTGAGAAATTCTGCCACCAATTCGTCTGGCTTACCTAAGGTGTACATGTGTTCATAAGACCACAAAGGCCAATTATTAGTTGTAACATTTTCTGCAATCGGCTCATATCCATTCAACTTCATGCGTTTCACCGAGTCATCCACATAGGCAAAGGCTAGGTAAGAAATGGCTCCTGGTGTCTGGGAAACAATGTTTTTGACCATCCCATTTGAATCCTGTTCTTGACTCTGCACGGCAGATTGACCATCCATGATAACACTATCAAAGGTTGCACGTGAACCTGAACTTGCCGCACGGTTGATAATAGAAATGGCTAGGTCTTTCCCACCTACCTCTTTCCAGTTGGTCACTTGACCTGTGAAGATGCTACGGAGTTGTTCAGTTGTCAGATTTTCAACATCAACTTCCTTATTTACAATCACCGCCAAGCCTGCTACAGCTACCTTATGATCCACTAGAGCGGATGCGTTGATACCGTCTTTTTCCTCGGCAAATACGTCTGAATTTCCTACATCAACGGCTCCAGACTGAACCTGAGACAGACCTGTACCAGATCCTCCACCTTGGACGTTGACTGTTTTTCCAACGTGCATAGAGCCAAATTCATCTGCTGCTGCTTCGACCAAGGGCTGAAGAGCCGTTGAGCCAACAGCTGTCATGGATTCCCCACGATCAATCCAGCTAGCACATCCCGCCAAAGAACCTGCTAGCAAAAGAGCCGCAAGGGATAGAGCGAGTTTTTTCCTTTTTTTCACTGTTTTTCTCCTTGAAAATAATGGTGAATGCTGTGAATTTTTTCAATTATTTATTTATGTTTTTCTTTTGAAAATGGGGAGCCAACTGAAGTTCTTTGCTTGGTTTTACTAGAAATTTACTCAGTTATCTTCTCCACCAATTTTGACTTAAAATGAAAGACAATTTGAAAAAAATCCATACTTCCACTATAACATAGACAAGTTACTTTGACTAGCATTTTCACTTGAATCTGAGGCCTTTTGGAAAATAATTTTTCAAAACATTTCCAGTCACCTTTCCAAAGCCCAACCCGTTGCCTTGAACCAAAACTTGGTACCAACCATTTGGCAGACTTTCCGCCAGCTGAACGGTTTCTCCAGCCACATACTTTACAAACGCTTCTTGGTCAATTTCAACCGACTGCTTGACCTGACTCGGTTTCAAGGCTAGACCAAGAGCGAAACTGGGCTCAAAGCGTTTCTTCTTAAAGGTCCCTAGATGCAGGCCATTCCGAGCAATCTTGAGTTTCCCTAAATCTGGCAAAAGTTCTGGCAGGAGATAGAGTTGGTCACCAAAAGTCTGCAAGATTCCCCTTAGATTGATTTTCAGGTGTTTTTGGGCAAATTCCTGCCACAAAGTAAGCTGTTCTCGGTTGAGATTGCTCTTACTCGTCTTACATTTTGGTGCTAAATTTTCACCTTTAAATTGTAAATGAGCGACAAACTGCCCCTCTCCCTTAAAATGATGAGGATACATCCGAGCCGTTTCTGGCAGGTCAATTCCAGCTACCATTCCATTGATATGCTCTACTGGCAACAAGTCAAAATCATACTCTTCCAGCAACCAATTGACAATCTCTTCGTTTTCCTCAGGTGCCCAGGTACAGGTTGAATAAACCAATCGACCACCTTCAGCTAGCATGGTTACTGCATCTTCCAGAATTTCTCTTTGCAAGCTAGCGCATTGAATCGGATAATCTAAGCTCCAATAGTCCATAGCATCTGGTTGCTTACGGAACATCCCTTCTCCTGAGCAAGGGGCATCAAGGAGAATGAGGTCAAAATAGCCCTTAAAAACTTTGGCCAAGCGATCAGCAGATTCATTAGTCACCACGACATTTGTCGCTCCAAAGCGCTCCATGTTTTCTACTAAAATCTTAGCCCGTTTGCTTGAAATTTCATTAGAGACGAGAAGACCCTCCCCTGCTAGATAGGCTGCCAGTTGAGTTGATTTGCCACCCGGTGCAGCTGCCAGATCCAAGACCTTCATACCAGGACTGGGCTGGGCTACCTGAGCAACCATCTGGGCAGCGGGTTCTTGCGAGTAAACTAAACCTGTAGCATGCTCAGGCGATTTCCCTGAAACCTTTCCATAGTGGCCCCAAGGGGTTTGAGGGATGGCATCAGGAAAAGAAACCGGCGTCTCTTTTAAAGGATTGACCCGAAAGGCCGAAACCGCTTCCTCCTCAAAAGAGGCAAGAAAATCTCTTGCCTCATCTCCTAGTATCTCTTCATATTTTTCAACAAATCCTTCTGGAAATTGCATTTAAGTTCTTTTCCTTTCGTAAATATAGGACTGAATTTCCTCCTGCATCTCAAGAGGTAGCATCATGACCGGCTGTCTGGTTTGAAAATCCAGAGGGACACCAGATAAGGTCACAACCCGATAGCCCAGACTTTCCCCTAAAATACTAGCAGCAGCATAATCCCATGGTTGCAGATAGGTGACATAGGTCAACAAACGCCCTGACAAAATCTTGGCAAAACTAATGGCCGCACTCCCATAGACACGAACACCGAGGACCGCTCGACCCAAATCAGCCAGACCCCATTCATTGGTTTCCAGCATACCACTATTCCCTGCAATGAGAAAATCTCCAAGTGGTTTAGTTTTAAAAGGAGCTAGGGGCTGATCGTTTCGGCAAACCGGAAATTCCCCACCACCGTGGTAACAATCCCCTTTGACCACATCATAAATCAGACCAAACTGGCCTTGACTATTTTCAAAATAAGCCACCATAACAGCAAAATCTTCCTGCTGGGCTACAAAGTTATTGGTCCCATCAATGGGATCAATGACCCAAACATTGCCCTCTTGAACCGAGGCTCGCAGACAACCTTCTTCAGCACAAATCTTATCCTCAGGATAACGAGATAAAATCTCACTCACCAAGAGCTCCTGAACTTCCTTGTCCAGTCTGGTCACCAAGTCTGTCGGAGAGGACTTGGTCTCAACACGCAAGTCTTCCTGCATATGGTCAAGAATGTACTGGCCCGCCTTCTTAACAAGCTCTTTAGCAAATTCAAACTTACTTTCCAAGAGAAATCTTTCCTTCCCCTTTTTCCTTGGCAGCCTGAACTGCTCGGTAAAGCGAATAGCCACTCACTGTTTCAAATTCTCGTCCCAAACGTTTCTCTTCGCTCTTGCTTGGCACGACCGCTTTGAATCCCTTATAGGAGTCCAGTAACTTTTTAGCCTCTACCTTGCCTTCATAGGCAGCTTCAACATCATTAAAAAAAGAAAGCACTGAAGCAAGTTCTTCAGTGCTCCACGACAAATCTAGTGGGTAACTATACTGTTTGTTCATTAACTAATACCAGCTCTCATTCTTGCTTCTTTTAGTTCTTGCTTACGGTAACTACGAGGGAGAAAAGCACGAATCTCATCTTCATTAAAACCGATTTGCATACGTTTGGCATCGATAATAATTGGACGACGCAAAAGACTTGGATACTGCTCAATTAAATGAAGCAATTCCGATACCGAGATACTCTCTACATCAATATTCAATTTTTGAAAAATTTTTGAACGAGTTGAAATGATGTCATCAGTACCATTTTCGGTCAAGGAAAGGATGTGTTGCAATTCTTTTCTTGTTAAAGGACTGGTCATAATATTGTGTTCCTCAAAGGGAACCTTATGTTTTTCTAACCAGGCCTTTGCCTTACGACATGAAGTACAGCTCGGTGATAGAAATAGTGTAATCATGCTTTTCTCTTCTTATCTATACTTTGCTAACTCTATTATACAAAAAAATAAAGCGCTTGACTAGAGATTTTTCGAAAAAAAGCCTATTTTTTCAAGAAAAATAGACTGTTTGCGAACGATTGATACATTTTGGATTTGGTTAATTCATTCTTGACAATAGTTTCGAATCACATACCTAATTGATTTATGCAAAATAAGAATATCTTTCGTTTCACTTCCTACGGCTTTTCAGGTATAGAAAACCAAAGAAGCTTTCATAGAGGGCAAAAAAGAGGAGGAAGGCATGTAGGAAGAAGGTCTCTGGTAAAATTAAAATAACTGGATCCTTGGCTGGGTCAAAAAGCCAGGTATCATCTCCCACAAAGAGAATTTGATGGAAAAGGGTAAAGAATTGGTCAAAACCAATCAAAACTCCCCCAAGCCCAATCATCACAGGTAAGACTACTAGAGCCAAAAGCCCTTTACTAAATAGAGATAAAAAGCCCTTTTTCACAATCCCTTTGACAAAGACATAGAAACTTGGCAGTGTCACTAGAGCTACTAGCTGAACTAGGTGAAAGAGGTTCTTGACCACCGCAAAATGGTGCAGACCAGCTGCTGACGAACGAAAATCAGGCATCTGCAAGACCTGACTAAATGGATTGGTCAGATAATTCATCAAGATATGAAAGTTGTACTGAATGGTTTCTGGTTTTAAATAGACCCGATCTGTTAAATTCAGCCACTGAATTTCCAGCGGATAAACAATCCAAGCCAGATAAATAGTCAGAAGGATAGAAAGAGAGAGGAGAAAGAGCATAGAGCCCCAAAAGGTCAGTTTAGTTTTCATCAAAGTTCCACTCCGCAAGGCTAGAAACCACATGAGTCGGTGCGATTGGTAGGTCTGCCACTTCTTCTGCCTTGGTAAAACCTGTCGTCACCAAGAGCGTTGGAATGCCATTGTCAATCCCTGCTCGAATATCAGTCAAGTAATTGTCCCCAACCATGATTAATTCTTCACGTTCCAAACCTAAGTGCTCAACCGCCTTGTCCATAATGATGGCATTTGGTTTTCCTATATAAACAGGCTTCACTCGTGTTGCCACTTCAAGAAGGGTAATCAGTGAACCAGCACCAGGCAAAAGCCCTCGTTCTGTCGGGATGTTGAGGTCAGGGTTGGTTCCGATAAAATGAGCTCCCTTTTGGATAGCTAGAGTTGCTGTCGCAAATTTTTCATAGTCGACTTGCCAGTCCAATCCTACTACTACATAGGCAGGATTATCCTTGTCTTCGACATAACCAGCCGCCTTGATGGCTTCCTTAAGCCCTGCTTCTCCGATGACATAGACGGTTTTTTCAAGCCCCAAGTCATTCATATAGTCGATAGTGGCCAAAGTCGCTGTGTAGACAGTCGACAGGGGCGTATCGATATTAAAATTCTGAGCCAACATCTCCTGAACACTCTCTGGAGTGCGGGTTGTATTGTTGGTCACAAAGAGATAGGGGATGTCTCGCTTTTGCAATTCATGGACAAAAGCCTCTCCTGCTGGAATTCGGTCTTTCCCCTTATAAATCGTTCCGTCTAAATCAATTAAATAGCCTTTATATTTCATATTTTTCTCTAATCCTTCTTTATTTCTTGCCAAGTGATGATTGCTTGGGCATTGGTAGCCCCGTCGCTTATAATTTCATGCTTACTTTCCAGTCCAGTCCTTTCAACAGCCGATGTAATAAACCCACCTGGTCGAACTTCCTTGACATACTTGAGATTGATTTTCTTGGGAATATATTGGGTCAAAAAGTCCGCTCCCATGATCTCAAAAATCCAGTCCAAGTATTTACTGTTATTGACATGGCCATTCATATCCAAGTCGTAAAAACGAACATGGTAATCCTTGCTGATCGGCTCTTCCAAGGACTCATACTTTGGTCCACGGATGAGCTTTTTATTAAATTCCGACTGGTAAGGAGCCACAATCTCTGGTTCGACAGCATGGACTTTTCGACTGTCTCGGTCCATGAGAACAAAGGTCGCCATCATGTGGATGAGTTCCTGACCTGCTTCATCATAAATGGTAAAGCGACGGTAACAAAAAAGTCGATTGTAGCTCAAAGCTTCCGTTTCAATGGTGATTTCTTCCGCAAAACGAGGCAAACGAACCACCTCAATATCATAGTCTGTGATAATCCAAACCAGATTATGCTCTTCCAAAATGGCCTTATCACTAACCCCGAGTTCAATCGACTGCATCCCTGAAACTTGCAAGGACAGCAAAATCACATCTGGAAGTTTGATATGACCGTTCATATCAGCCATATCAAAAGGAATCTTCATTTTCATTTGATAAGTTAAGCCCATGATTCTACTCCAAAATAAATCGTTCTGCTACAGTGTCTCCCAAAAAGAGACCTCTTTTTGTCATGCGCACGCGATTACCGTCTATTTGCATGAGACCTTGTTGAACCAAGTCTCTGACAATTTCTCCATAAAGTCCCTCGAAAGACCGTCCAAATTTTTCTTCAAATCGCGCCATAGAGACCCCTGATTTCTTGCGGAGTCCCAGAAACATTTCTTCTTCCATCTGCTCTTTTTGGCTCAGCTGCTCTTCTGTAATACGAGCATTGCCTTCCTCAACTGCACTGAGATAATGACGAATGGGACCATGATTTTTATAGCGCACTCCATTGACATAACCAGATGCCCCAGCACCGATGCCATAGTATTCAGCATTGTCCCAGTACATGAGATTGTGGCGACTTTCAAAACCAGGCTTGGAGAAATTGGAAATCTCATAATGCTCAAAACCAGCTCGCTCCAGCTCTGCGATGATGTACTCAAACATCTCAGCTTCCAGTTCCTCCTTAGGCAGAGGCAATTTCCCTCGTCGCATACGATTCATAAAGACCGTATGATTTTCCAATATCAAGCTATACAAACTCATATGGGGAATATCCAACCCAATGGCCTTAGCTACATTTTCCTTAACTTGCTCCATAGTCTGACCAGGCAGTGCATAAATCAAGTCGATAGAGATATTGTCAAAACCAGCCAGTTTCAGGCGGTCGATATTTTCATAAATATCCTTCTCCAAATGACTGCGCCCAATCTTTTTCAGCATCTTGTCATCAAAGGTCTGCACGCCCAAGGAAACACGATTGACAGCCGAGTTCTTCAAAACAGCAATCTTGTCCGCATCCAAGTCACCTGGATTGGCTTCAATGGTCAATTCTTCCAAGACTGACAAATCCAAGTTTTTAGTCAAGCCATCCAGCAATACCTCCAGTTGCGGAGCCGACAAGGCTGTCGGTGTCCCACCACCTATATAGAGGGTTCGCAACTTTTGAATATCATAGGAACGAAACTCTTCCAGCAGATGCTCCAAATAGCTGTCGACTGGCTGATTCTTGATAAATACTTTTGAAAAGTCACAATAATAACAAATCTGGGTACAAAATGGGATGTGCACATAAGCTGACGTTGGTTTCTTCTGCATAGTAATTATTATACCACAAAAGCGAACAATACTTAGAATTTCGTTTAACAAAATCCTAGCATTGTTCGCTTTCTCTATTCTAAACATTCTTTGTATTTTATGACTAACACGATTCCCAGAACCAATCTAGTTTATCTTTACAATACAAAAGAATGAATGTTGCTGTGACTAAATTTTTATTTTAGTCTTCTTTTTTCTTTCCCAAAGCAAGTCCTAGACCACTTAACATACCAAGAAGTCCTAGAGAGGCAAGAGTCGCATTTGATTCTGTTCCTGTATTTGGCAATACATTTTGAGAATCATTTGATTTAGCTCCATTGTCACTAGCATCTGTAGTATCTTCATGATTTGCATTCGGAGTAACTACATCTGGAATTGGAGTTGTTGGTGTAGGCGCAGGTGTATCTTGACCAGAATTTCCATTGGTAGCAGGTGTTACTGTGCCGTTCCCTGTATTTGGATCTTGTTCTAACACTACGGTTGGAGTACGTTTCGCTGGGGTTGTTACCACTGGAACTTCAACAGGATCTTTTCCTGGTTCTGTAATCTTAGCATTCCCTGGTACTTCACGGTCTGGTAAGTCTTTATTTGGTACTTTACCTTTTCCATCTTGTCCAATTATTACAACAATCGGTGTGCCATTCTTACCTGGAATTTCTACCTTCGTTCCTGGTGGGTATGTTGACCCATCTGGTTTCTTAGGTGTTACTGTTACATCACCTGTATTTGGATCTTGTTCTAACTCTACTGTTGGTGTCTTACGTGCTGGCGTTGTTACATCAACTGGTTTAGATGGTCTCTTATTCGGCTCTGTTACTGTTCCTTTTCCTGGCAAATCTCCTTTTGGAAGTTTACCATTTGGTACTTCACCTGATCCATTATCTCCAATAATCACTTCGATTGGAGTGTTATTGTCACCTGGGATAACTACCTTCGTTCCTGGTGGGTATGTTGTTCCATCTGGTTTCTTAGGTGTTACTACAGCATCTCCATTTGGTTTTCTTGTTATTTCAATTTCACCTGGTTGTTCTGTTTGAGGTGCATTTGGATCTAGTTTTTTCGGTGTTTTCACGTTTACTTCAACAGAAGGTTTTCCTGGTTCTGTAATCTTACCTATTCCTGGAACTTCACCGTCTGGTAAGTCTTTATTTGGTACTTTACCTTTTCCATCTTGTCCAATTATTACAACAATCGGTGTGCCATTCTTACCTGGAATTTCTACCTTCGTTCCTGGTGGGTATGTTGAACCGTCAGGTTTCTTAGGTGTTACAGTTACGTCCCCTGTGTTTGGATCTTGTTCTAACACTACTGTTGGTGTCTTACGTGCTGGCGTCGTTACATCAACTGGATTAGATGGTCTCTTATTCAGCTCTGTTACGATACCTTTTCCTGGTAAATCTCCTTTTGGAAGTTTATCATTTGGCACTTCACCTGATCCATTATCTCCAATAGTCACTTCGATTGGAGTATTATGATCTCCTGGGATAACTACCTTCGTTCCTGGTGGATATGTTGTTCCATCTGGTTTCTTAGGTGTTACTACAGCATCTCCATTTGGTTTTCTTGTAATTTCAATTTCACCTGGTTGTTCTGTTTGAGGTGCATTTGGATCTAATTTCTTAGGTGTTTTCACGTCTACTTCAACAGAAGGTTTACCTGGTTCTGTAATCTTACCTGTTCCTGGAACTTCACCGTCTGGTAAATCATTATTTGGTACTTTACCTTTACCGTCTTGTCCAATTATTACAGTGATTGTTGTTCCATTCTTACCTGGAATTTCTACCTTCGTTCCTGGTGGGTATGTTGACCCATCTGGTTTCTTAGGTGTTACTGTTACATCACCTGTATTTGGATCTTGTTCCAACTCTACTGTTGGAGTAAGTTTCGCTGGTGTTGTTACCACTGGAACTTCTACAGGATCTTTACCTGGTTCTGTAATCTTAGCATTCCCTGGTACTTCACGGTTTGGTAAGTCTTTATTCGGTACTTTTCCTTTACCATCTTCTCCTATTGTTACAACGATTGGTGTGCCATTCTTACCTGGAATTTCCACTGTTGTTCCTGGTGGATATGTTGTTCCATCTGGTTTCTTAGGTGTTACCGTTACGTCACCTGAATCTGGATCTTGTACCAACTCTACTGTTGGTGTCTTACGTGAAGGTGTTGTTACATTCACATTTTCATCAGGTTTTCCTGGCTCTAGAATTTTACCTGTTCCTGGAACATCTCCTTCTGGTAAGTCTTTATTCGGTACTTTTCCTTTTCCATCTTCTCCAATTGTTACGATGATTGGTGTGCCATTCTTACCTGGAATTTCTACCTTCGTTCCTGGTTGATAAATTGAACCATCTGGTTTCTTAGGTGTTACTGTCACATCACCCGTACTTGGATCTTGTTCCAACTCTATTGTTGGTGTCTTACGTGCAGGTGTTATTACATCAACTGGTTGTGATGGTCTCTTATTCGGTTCTGTTACGATACCTTTTCCTGGTAAATCTCCTTTTGGAAGTTTATCATTTGGTACTATTCCTGAGCCATCCTCACCGATAATAACTTCTATTGGAGTATTATGATCACCTGGGATAACTACCTTAGTTCCTGGAGGATATGTTGTTTCATCCTTTTTCTTAGGTGTTACTACAGCATCTCCATTTGGTTTTCTTGTAATTTCGATTCCACCTGGTTTTTCTGGTTTTTCTGTTTGTGATGCATTTGGATCTAGTTTTTTCGGTGTTTTCACTTCTAATTCAACAGAAGGTTTACCTGGCGGTGTAATTTTACCTGTTCCAGGAATTTCTCCATCTGGTAAGTCTTTATTTGGAATAACTACTTTCCCATCTGGCCCTGTTGTTACCACAATTGGTACTCCATTCTTACCTGGAATTTCTACCTTCGTTCCTGGTGGATATGTTGTTCCATCTGGTTTCTTAGGTGTTACTGTAACATCTCCTGTATTTGGATCTTGATCTAATACTAAGGCTGGTGTTAAACGAGCTGGTGTTTCAACAGTAACTTTTTCTGGAGTTTTACCTGTACCAGGCTCAGTGATTGTTCCTGGACCTGAAATATTACCGTCTGGTAAGTCTTTATTTGGAACTTTTCCTTTACCGTCTTCTCCGATTATTACAACGATTGGTGTGCCATTCTTACCTGGAATTTCTACCTTCGTTCCTGATGGGTATGTTGACCCATCTGGTTTCTTAGGTGTTACTGTTACTTCCCCTGTATCTGGATCTTGTTGTAACTCTACTGTTGGTGTCTTACGGGCTGGTGTTTCCACCTTCACATTTTCAACAGGTTTATTCGGTTCTGTTATCTTAGCTTTACCTGGAGTATTTCCATCTGGTAATTCACTATTAGGAACTGTTCCTTTACCATTTTGTCCAATTTCTACTCTAATTGGGTTTCCATCTTTACCTGGAATTTCCACAATTGTTCCTGGTGGATATGTTTCTCCACCTGGTTTCTTAGGCGTTACTGTTACATCACCTGTATTTGGATTTTGTTCCAACTCTACTGTTGGTGTCTTACGTGCTGGTGTTGTCACATTAACTGGTTGTGATGGTTTCTTATTCGGTTCTGTTACTGTTCCAGTTCCAGGTTTAGCATCTTTTGGCAAGCTATCATTTGGAACTGTTCCTGAACCATCATTTCCTATCGTTACTTCGATAGTTGTTCCATCTTCTCCAGGGATTTCAACCTTAGTTCCTGGCGGATATGCTCCTCCTGGTTTCTTAGGTGTTACAATAGCATCTCCATTTTCTTTACGAGTAATTGCAATCTCTGTTGGAGCATCTGTTTCTGGTAAAGTTGGATCAATTCGTTTTGGTGTTTCCACTTTAACATCTTCAGGATCTTTACCATTTTCTGTAATTTTACCTGTTCCTGGTGTTTTATCTTCTGGTAAATTACTGTTTGAAACTTTTCCTTTACCGCCTTCTTCTATTGTTACGACAATAGGTGTTCCATTCTTACCTGGAATTTCCACTGTAGTTCCTGGTGGATATGTTGTTCCATCTGGTTTCTTAGGCGTTACAGTAACATCTCCTGTTTTTGGATCTTGTTCTAACTCAATTGTTGATGGTTTACGAGCTGGTGTTGTTACATCTACAGGTTTAGATGGAGCTTTATTCGGTTCTGTTACTACTCCTGTTCCTGGTTTATCAGTTTTTGGAAGTTTATCGTTCGGAACTGTTCCTGAACCGTCATTTCCAATTGTAACTTCGATTGGAGTATTGTCATTTCCTGGAATTGTTACAGTTGTTCCTGGTGGATATGTTCCTCCACCTGGTTTCGTTGGTGTTACAATTGCATCACCATTTTCTTTACGAGTAATTCCTATACTTGGAGTTTGAGTCGTAGGAACTTTTGGATCTGTTCCGTTTTTCTTCTCTTCCTCATCTGGAATTCCATCGTTATCATCATCTGAATCTTCTTTATCTGGAGTTCCATCTCCATCTGTATCTCTCAGAATCGTTACTGGAACTTCTACCTTAATTTCCTCAGTTTCTTTTCCAGTTTTTCCATCTTTTTCTTTTGTAATTTTAACAGGAATGTTGATTTGACGTTCTTCTTCGTCTTTGTCCCAATTATCTACTGTTGGAGTTCCTGTTAACTCACCATTTCCATTAACTGATAATCCATTTACTGGTGGATTTTCTGTTGTAATTGTAGCACCTGGTTTATTTGGTGTTACAACTGTAACTGGTGGAACTTCAGCTTTTTCTCTTACAGGGGTTGGTGGTGTCACAGTTCCTGTAAGTTTATCTGCTAGTTTTGGATTTTTATCTTGATCATCTGGAATACCATCATTATCATCATCTGAATCATCTTTATCTGGTGTTCCATCTCCATCTGTATCTCTTAATACATTGACTACAACATCTTTTTCAACTGGTGTGTCACCTTCATGTGTTACAGTTACTTTGATCGTTACAGTACGATTTTCTTCGATTTCTCCCCAGTCTTTAATGTCTGGTGTTCCAGTAACTTTACCATCAGGAGTTACAGTTAATCCATTCTTAGGTGTTGGAGTAATAGTACTATTATCTTTGTTAGGTGTTACCACTTTATCACTTGTATATGCTTTATTTTCAATTGCATCTACTGGTGTTCCTACTTCAACTGTTAATGGTTTTCCAGCAGTTTCTGTAGATGATTGACTTGTTAAGTCTGTTGTTTTACTTGTCACTTGCGCAGTAACTGGTGAACCATCTCTTACTTTATCCGCAGGAATAGTAACTTTACCATTTGTATCAACAGCAATTGTTGGATCAGAGCTTGTCCAAGTTCCATCTCCACCTTTTGTTACTGTTACTGTTTTTGGCGTATTATCTTCACCTGTATACGTGATAGTTGTAGTTCCTTCTCCCGTTAATATCGGTGTAATTTCTACTGTTCCGTTTTCTTTTGGTGTAACTGTTGGAGCTTGTGGTTTCACTTTAACAATTACATCAGTTGTTTCTGTTGAACCATCTTCATAAGTAATTGTCACTGGAATTGTATGTTTAGTATCTGGAGTTACAGTTGGTAATGGTGATGTTTTTTCCACTACACTCGTAATCTTCGCTGCTGTGAAATCTTTCGTTTCGGTTCCATCTACTACTCCAGTAACTCCTGTTTTTCCTGATAGATCAGAATTTGTTAATGGTGAATCTACTTCTTTAATAACATCAACAGTTGTTACTTTGTGAGGTGTCGTTGTATATGTCGCATCATCAGATTCTACAGCTGAACCACCTGTACCTTTTGTTGCTTTGGCAGTAACACTAGTTCCTACTAATTTTTTAGGAATTTCTAATGAACCATTACGGAATACGACACCTTCTTTTGGTGTTTCAAGTTCCCATCCAGAATCTTTCTTCACTAGTGTTACAGTTCCATCTGTTAATGGAATTGTTACTTTATCTCCATTTGTTGGTGGTGTTACTTTAACATTTCCATTTTGCCATTGTGAAATAGTTGGAGCTGCTGGTTTTTCTTCTTTTACAACTACATGTACAGTTACTTGGTTTCCTGCTTTTCCTTGGCTATCAACAGGTTGAAGCGTTACAGTGTAAACTCCTGCCGTTGGATTGGCTGGAAGACCAGTAACATTAACAGTACCTGTTCCGAAAGGTTTATTCGTAGTGCTGTCATCTTCAGTATCAGACACCGTTACTAAGTCTTTTAGTAAATCTTCTGTAAGTGCTGTTCCTGCAGTGTAAACCTTAGGATTTTCTTGTGTTCCTACTGCTGCATCTTTCAACGTTACTACTGGAGCATCATTGGTTACTGTAATAACTTGCCATTTTCCTGCTGGTGTTGCATTTTGTCCAGTTTCAGGTTTGTAATCTACTCGTATTCCTAAACCACTAGTATAGTTATCTGTATTATCTCCTGAAGCAGTTTCTTCTTTGATAAGAAGTTTTTTATTATTATCTGTTTCTTTTAGGGTAATGCTTACTTTGTTTTCAGCTTTATTGCCTTCATTAATACTATTTGTAATTCCTTGTACAAAGTTATTTGCATTTGTAACTCCAGCTGGTGTTGCAGGATCTACTTGCCAATCCCCACCATTTTCATTACGGACAAGGACAATACTGTTTGGCGTATTATCAGTATCAGTACTGTTATGGAATCGTAACTCGATTCGTTTTGCATCATGTGGCACTGTTACATCAATATGCTTGCTACCAGCAATCGTAGCAGAAGGTGAGTAATCTCCCATTGTAACTACTTTAGGATCACTCGTTTTAGAAACATCTGTATTTCCAACTTTGTTCACTACTGTAATAGCTGATGGTTGAGTTGTTTCTCCGTTTTTGTTTTCACTTTGACGAAGTTTTACATTATCTGGTAATGTTGCTGTCCAAGTATCTCCATTAATAGTTACTTGTCCGTTTTTACTTGATAAAACTGTATTGTCTTTATCATTTAAGTGTACTTCCACAACTCTATCATTATTATTATCTAATGTAAATCCACCTAATGTACCACTAATCGTACGTGTAGTTGATGAAACTGCATCCTGATTAAACGTTGGTTTTGGAGGTGCTACATGGAATGTAACCTCTTTTTCGATGCTAGCAGGTGTATAAACTTTAGCAGTTTTTCCATCAATACTCTTTGTATAGAATCCTGCACCAGATGAGAATTTCACTAATGCTTTATAATCCGTTACTACTCCTGGTTTGTTAAGTTCAGTAGTTTCAGTTACTTCCGCACTATTCTTACTCCATTTGAAGTTCATTCCTGCTGGGTAATATTTATCATCACCATTATTATTTTGACCGTCGACTACTTTCACATAATTATGAGAGTCTTTGCCGTTATTTGCATTTGCTGCATCAACTAGTTTAGTTCCTAATTCAACTGTTTCTGGACTATTTCTAACTTCAACATCTACTACTTTATATTTATATTTATAAGTACCAGTGTTTCCTGTAGCGTCAGTAATCGTTACTTCTCCAACACGTTCTCCTAAATCAGCTGTTGATGTAGATGTATTAGCTGGTTCTGTAATCTTAACATTTGTTCCACTCGTCCAAGGACCAGTTTTCTCAATACTTGTTCCATTTGGAAGTCCTGTTACATTAATCTTATTAATGTTGTTTCTGTCATCTCTTACATTGAATGTTGGGTTAAATGTTGAACCTCTAAACACCACAAAGTTAGCTGTAGTATTTTCATCTTTTGTTAACAACATTCCATCCATTGTTGCGATTGGCTCATTCGCATCCGCTTTTACGACAGGGATTTGGATTTCGTCTCTTGAATGGTCTGGATATTCGATAGTTGCACCAACATAGTGAGTACCGTCTGAATTTTGCTTAATCGCTCCGTCTTCCTTCATAGAAATCTTCAAACCAGCAGTTGTATTATCTATTTTTACAGGTCCACGAGTTGAATTAAAGGTAATATTTGATTTCAGTGCATCAAAATCTGACTGACTAATTTTCGCACTTGTAGCATTAACATCCACATTCACTGGTTGAGCTGAAACCTGTGGTTCATATTTTGTTGCTTGAGTTAGAACTTTAAAGACTACATTTGTAGGATGTTCAGACGTATTTCTTATCTCATTTGTTGCAGCATCTCTTGCATACATACCACGAGTATATTCGTCTGTATCAGCCCACGGTGTTGTACCTGATTTGTATTCACTTACTTTTCCTGTTACTAGGATATTTCTTGGAGCATCTACTTCTACATTATCAGTACGAGGTAATCCATTATGAGTTAATCCCGGGAATCCTAATCCGCTAGATGTATTACCATTTATTTCTCTGAATATAGCTTGTACTAATTTCCCAGAATTATCTGTTACAACACCAATATTAAGATCTGTCTCTTCCGTTGGAGTTACATAGACAACTTGTCTACCATTAGCATCAACTACTTTTTCTTTTCCGTCTGGTGCAAATGTAAATACAGGTGGTTCTTTATCTCCCGCTTTAGAATTAGCAGTTGTGGTATCACTATCTACACTGTCTGTTGTCACAGATTTAGCTGTTACTTCAGCTACATCTTTAATAGCACGGTCTTTAATAGTCACAACACCAGTTTCAGGATCAATCGTTACACCGTCTCCAGGTGCACCGCTTGTTAATGACCATCTATTTCCGTTTTTAGTAGCTGTCACTGTAATAGTAGAATCATTTGGATGTTTATAAGTAAAGTTTAATGTGTTAACATTTTCTTCACTTACTGGAGTTACTGTTACATCTCCATTTTCTAAAGGAGCAATTGTTGGTGCTGTTGGTTTAACACGGAATGTTTGATCTCTTTCAATTGTAGCAGGTGTGTAAACTTTAACTTCCTTACCATCAATCGTTTTTGTATAGAAACCAGCTCCTGATTTAAACTTCACTTCTGGTTTATAATCCGAAACAATTCCTGGTCTAGTTAATCTAGTTCCATCAGCAACCTCTGCAGTTCCCTTCTTCCATTTGAACGACATACCATCTGGATAATATTTATCATCACCATCATTATTTGTACCATCTACAACTTTTACATAATTATGAGAATCTCCTAATTGTGTATTTAATGGAACTGTTTTTGGTGTTTCTCTAATTGCAACATCTACAACTTTATATTTGAATTTATAAGTTTTCTCATTGTTTAGCGCATCTTTTACAACAATACTTGCTTCGTGATCTCCTAATGTAGCATTATTCGTTGCTGTAATAGCATCTCCTGCTACTTGAACATCAGCCCCCGTTTTAGCCCAGTTTCCTGTTGCTGAGAAATTATTTCCACTTGGTAAGCCTGATACACTTACGCTTTTCACGCTATTTTTATCATCACTTACTCTTAATGTTGGGTTAAATGTAGAACCTTTGAATACTACAAATGAATAATCTGTAGCTGTTTCTGATAATTCTTTACCATTTATTGTTACTCTTGGTGCTGTTGTATCAGACTTCGTAACCGGAATTCTAACATTTTCTGTTGAGTGGTCTGGATATTCAATTCTTGCACTTACATAGTATGAACCATTTGAAGGATCTTTCTGAATTGCACCATTTTCATTCATCGTGATATTTAAACCAGTAGTTCTATTGTTAGAATTATTACTAATTTTCACATCACCACGTTCTGAAGTGAAGGTAATGTTAGATTTAATAGTATCAAACTCTGCTTGAGTGACGGTTGCACCTTGTGCAGTAATATCCTTATCAATTACTTGATTTCCAACGTGTGGATCGTATTTCGTTGCTTGCGTTAAAACTTTTAATTTAACACGAGTTGGATTTGAAACATTTTCAGTTTGATCTCTCATTTCCTTAAGTGCAGCATCTTTTGCCACAACAAATCGTGTAATTGCAACATCATCTGTCCAAGCCGCATTTCCGTTACGTTCTGGAAGTTTTCCTGAAACAACGATATCTCTTGGAGCATCAACATCTCCATTATTTGTTTTAGCTACTTCATTATAGGTAATACCTGAACCTAAGCCTTGAATACCAAATACTTTATTAGCTTTATCTGCGAATTTCACCTCAGATAATTTACCAGAGTTATCTGTTACTGTACCAATCTTTAAGTTTGTATCTTCTGTCGGAGTGATATATGCTACTTGCTCTCCTCCTGTTTCAACTCTTGTTTCTTTTCCATTAGGAGTAAACTTGAATTTAGGTGGTTCATTATCTCCAACGTTTGAAGTTTTTGTTGTTGGATCACTTTCTACATTGTCATTTGTTTTAGATTTTGCAGTAACTGGATCAGAATCTTTGATAGCTCTGTCTTTAATAGTTACCTTTCCTGTAGTTTTATCAATCGTCACACCATCAGCTGGAGCATTACTTAATGTCCATCCATTTCCTGTTTTTGTTGCTGTAACAGTTTTTGGCGTGTTATTCGGATCATTATAAGTGAAATTAAATGTATTAACATTTTCTTCAGTCACTGGCGTTACTGTAACATCCCCATTTGTTTCTGGCGTTACTGTTGGTGCAGTTGGTTTAATTTGAACTTCAATGTTTTTCGTTAAATACGCTCTATTTGTAATTTCAGAAACATTATCACCTGTAACTCCAGTACGAGGAACTGTTTGAACTCCATTTGTACCTGCATAATTTTCAGGGAAATAAGCTGCTGCTTTTACAACATGTTTACCTGGCGTATTAAAAGTAACATTATTTTTAACAGTGTTATCTGGTTGAATAAATCTAAATTTCATTCCACCTGGGAAGAAACTATCATTGTGAGTTGTTCCATCAGTTGTTCTTAAGTAACTATTGGCATCATTTAGTGAAGTACCTTTATTTCCTTTGACAACCAAAGTACCATCTTGTCTAACTTCACCTTTACCATCTTCAAACTCTAAATCAACGACTTCCGTTCTAAATTTCACCGTAGATTTATTGCCTTTATCAACATTACCGCTTTGATCATCTGACACTTTAAAAGTAGCCGTATGTTTTCCTAATGGTGCATCAGCAGCAACCGTCCCAGTAACACTTGTTGTTCCTGGATTCTTTTCTACCGCTCCTGTTTTTGAAAGAGTTGTTCCATTGTTAAAAGTAACACCTTTTGGTAATCCACCTTCATATTTTAAGTTTACTTTTCCTTTAGGATCATTATCATACATTGATAATGGAACATTTAAAGTTGCTCCTCTATAAATACGAGTTACTGGAGATGTTGATTCATTGTCTGTTAATACAGTTGATTTGTTTCCATCTGTCGGATTAGTCATTTTAACCGTTGGAGCTTGGTTATCTGGAGCATCCGTTGGTGTAACTCCTTCACTTCGTTCAGAAGTCACAACCCCGTTATTATTTACAGTCGTAATGGCAGTAATAGGTCTTCCTGGCAATGCACTCGCAACTGTAATCGTTGCAGTAACACCATTCGTTGTTCCAGTTCCGATAATAGTATTGCCATCATATAAAGTAACTGTAGATCCTGTTTTAACCCCTGTACCAACATTTACTGTGATTTGTTGATTTGTTAATCCTTTTTTATGTTGCACATCACTTGCTGTGATCACAGGTTTTTTAGGGTTAACCGTAAAGTACACTCTTCCATCAGATCCTGAATTTGCGTCTTCCGAAGTTGAACCATCTTGATATCTTGCGACCGCAGTATAAGTAAACTTCCCAGCATTTGCCGTACTTGGAGCAGAATTATTTTTCCAATCCCAGTGCATGCCACCAGGAAATTCTCCACTACCTTTACGCGTAACATATTTGTCTGCTACAGGATTACCAGTGTTTAGAATTACATCTCCTACAACTTTTGTATGAGTGCTACCTTGGATAGGATATAATTTTGCTTGTTTTTCTCTTAAGGTTGGTTGTACTGGTTGGTCATCATATCCTGTATATGTTGGCTCATTTGTATCTCGACCTGAAACAAATGTATATGCTTGGTTAGTAGTCGCTCCATAGGTACCAGCAACCGCTAATGAGTATGCATCTCTTACTTGGGCATCTGTTACTCCAGCTTTCAACTTAGCTTTTACCTGCATATGTACTGCAGCTGTTTTATCCTCTGTTTTAACCCCAAAACCATATGAATATTTGTTGAATTTATTTTCCGTTCTTGTTACCGCATGGATTAAAAGTGGATCATTACTATTTCCTTTAAACGTATCACGCATATCTTGGTTATAACTATTTCCATGTCTGATATCTAAACCATAGAAATATGTTAATTTTTTCCAAGCTGGACCATAATCCGTAGAATCCCTCAAGAAGTTAACATCATAAGAACCCGTTCTAGTAAATCTTTCCGGATTTTGAGAAAGAGTTCCAGAGTTACCATTTCTTGTATAAGTTTCAAATTTCAAATCTCTTAAAGTATTACCTTTATAAGTACCATCGCTATTTAAATCTAAAATTTGAGGTGGTAAAATTAATCGATAGATTTGATATCTACTTAAGTTCGCCATTGCTGTACCATCATTGTTGAAGAAGACATCATAAACTACATAACGTTCCCCACCAATTGTTGTCGTTTTAGCGAACATATCTACTTTATTTTCTGTATATTCTCTTAGTCCATTTCTTACAACTCTCTCCCCATTACTTGCACGGAAACGTTGATAAATCAATAAGTTGTCACTTGAATCCCATGTTGAAGAAATTGAAGCTGCTCTTACATTTGTTCCCTTCTCAATCTTCTCTCCATTACGTGAGTCACGAGCACCTGAAGTCAAACGTGTTGTAGCGTTTTTAACAGAGTTAAACATTCTCTTCACACGTTTTGTCATATCTTCAACATCGTTCAGAGAAATGGTTGTATTCTGAATAACCCCTTGGGCTAATCCCAATAGTTCGTTGGCATTTTCAAATACTTCTTTAGTTGATTCATGTTCAGGAAGCTCAAGAACCGCTGCTTGTAATTGATCAGCAGACAATTTTAGCGATTCTTTCTTATCTGAAATAGTTTTATCAGCTTCACTTAGTTCAGAAGTAGTTTTATTATCTTTGATTTCAGTTTTATTCTCAGTTGCAGTTTCTTGAACCTTGCTTGATCCTTTAGTAGCATTTGATAAAACAGTTAAATCACTTTCTAAAAGGGAAAGTAGTTCATTTACATCCTTCTGCGTTGCAGTATCACTTTCTAGTAGGGCTTGCCCTTTTTGAACTCTGTCCTTAATCGGAGAAATAACTGACTTGTCAAGATCTGATTTCGATGAAAGAGTAGTCTTTAACTCTTCAACTACTTTTCTTAAATTCGCTTTATCAGCCGCTTTGACAACGTTTTCAATATTGGTTGTCATTTCCTTTTCTGAAGAATTCTGTGCAACTTCTACTTTGTTATCGGTAGGTTGTTGAATCTCTGCAAGTGGTTTATCCTTCTCCTTCTTTTTAACCACATCTGTGGTTTTTTGTGGATTATTTTCAATCACACTATCCGCACTAGCAACGCGCGCACCCAAAAACATCAGTGCTGCAACAGCTACTGAAGCCGCACCAAAGCTATATTTACGAATAGAAAAGCGTAGAACCTTTTCACGTTGGTGACGGTCTACTCTACTTAGTGAATTCGATTTGTTTCCCATTTTTCCTCCTTATGTCAAGACATAAAATCAAATTAAAAAGTAATTTTTTATAGCTAAACCCAAGTAGGAATATAACCATAAAAAATCACTATGATGAGCATATTACACATCACAGCTATCACAGCTATCACAGCTATCACAGCTATCACAGCTATCACAGCTATCACAGCTA
>CAUQNI010000004.1:0-109230 GCA_963519555.1 uncultured bacterium | reverse complement strand
TCGCATTACCTTTGTTCATTCCATCTACTTGTGGTTGGTATTTCACATCCGTAGAGGCTGGTTTTTCGACGTACTCGACATTCACTACTTGAGCCTTGTCTTTGAGCGTCACGCTATGACCAGTCGCATCTTTTGGTGCGTACACTTTGCCTTCCACTGTAATCTCACCTGGAGTATAGCTGATGCTGTCTCCTTGGTGCGTTTGGTTGGATGGAACGTCTATGCTAATCGCATTACCTTTGTTCATTCCATCTACTTGTGGTTGGTATTTCACATCCGTAGACACCACTCCCACATACACGGTCAATGGATCACTTTCTTTACCTTGACTGTCAACCGCCTTAAGAACTACTGTATAACGTCCAGCTGGAGTTGCTTTCCCTGGTGTTTCTTTTAATCCAGAAACAATGTTTACTGTAGGTGTACCGTACGGTTTGTCTGCTTCATTTGTAACTTTATCTTCTGCATCTCCAACGGTTACTAGATTTTCTAGCATAGCCTTGGTAATAGTAGTTCCTGATGGGAAGACTTTACGTGCTGTTTCGCTACTTGCTTCTGACCCTTTATAAGATAATGTAGGCTTATTATTCGTAACATTAGCAACTTTCCACTTGCCTGTCGCACTTGGCTCTTGACCTGCTTCTGGTTGATTATATACACGAAGCCCTAATCCACTACCATATGATTCAGTGTTATCTCCATTAGCAGATTCTTCTTTAATGTGAAGTTTAGTAGATCCACTTTGTTCATTTAGTTCAATACGAATATTATTTTCTGCTGGGTTAGTAGTACTTACTGTTGAACTAATTCTTCCAACATATCCATTCGCATTAGCAACTGCTGTATTATTTGCTCTTGTTGCATCTGTATGCCATGTACCATCTGCTCCACGCACAAGAACGATACTTTTTGGTGTATTACCTGTTTCTGTACTATTGTGGAATCGTAATTCCATACGTTTCGCATCATGTGGTACTTTAACATCAATATGTTTGCTACCTGCAATGGTTGCATTTACTGAGTAATCACCCATTTCAACAGCTTTAACATCACTAGCTACACTGATATCATCTGCAGTAGTAGAACCTTTAATTTTTGTTGTGACAGTTAATCCTCTTGGCTGAGTTGTTTCACCATTTTTAGCAACCGATGTACGAAGTTTCACATCATCTGGAAGTGTTGCTGTCCAAGTATTGCCGTTGATTCTTACTCCACCATTATTTTCACTTGTCAATACTCGGTTAGTTCCATCATTCAATGCAACAGACACTACTGTATTACTGCTATTCGCATTTAATCCACCTAATGTACCTGTAATAGTACGTGAAGTAGAAGTCACTTTATTACTATCAAATCTTGGTTTTGGTGGCGTCACGCTCACTGTTACATTGATTGTCTTACTTGGTGTCGCTTGAGTTGCAGCTGGTAAATTATCCCCTGTTTGTGATACTGGTAATGTAACCTTCACTTGGAATGTTTGTTTACCTGATGTACTAGCTACCTTATTTCCTACCCATTCATAAGTTGTTCCATTAGGTAAAGTATCAGAACCAGTAGCATTCTTCACAGCAGCTTTTGCCTGTTCAGCACTTAATGTAGTACCTTGGCTAACAGAAACGTTTTTACTATCTGCAATATCGAACACTTTATGCACTAATGTTCCTGTATGTTCTAAATTACCTGTAGTTGTAGTTGGGTTTGTAAATCGACCATAATTATATCTACCAATGAATGTATAATTAGTTGTTCCTACTGGATCTGATGCAAGAGTTCCAGCAAAGCTCGTTCCGCTTTGCTCTGCTCCTCCACTACGTTTATAAAGCCAATTCATTCCTCCAGGAATATTATTTCCTGTATTACTATAATAATCTGAATGTCCATTACGTCGATTCACATCTTTAAAGTCATAAATTGTATTAGCAATTGGGAATGTATTAAGAACTTTATACGTTAAAGAAACTTTTTTCGTTCTATTTTCTCCGAAATTAACAGTTGCTTCTACAGTTTTTGTTTCTTCACTTCCACGAGTAATCGTATTTGTTTCAAGTGCTGCTGTTACAGTTGCTCCCTGAGGCAAATCAACTTTTGCATTTCCTTCTTGGACTTGAATAAATCTCTTCAACTCATCTGCTGAAATCGTTTCTCCACGTTTAACATTGATAATATCACGAGCTACTAGATTATAACCAACTTTGAAATAACCTAGACTTGCTCCCTCTGCTGTATCTGCATGACTCTTATTACCAGAAGCATCTGATGTTTTAGCAATTACTTCATATGTGGCTGGGTCAAGTTCTTTTTTCAAGCTATTAATAACAGCTGTTTTTTCAACACCATTTTCGACAATCTGTACTTTAGTGTCACCTTTCTTAACCCACATGTTTAATTTACTACGAACAGTATTACTTGAAGGATTTGTTACGTCATCCTTATCGTAGTTATCTGTCACTTTGGCTAAGCCAGCAAAAGAAGTATTATCTGCTAGGCGGCTTGCTTGAGCACTTGTAGTCGCTAAAGTATTTGTAGTTGAACGTTCAACTTGAGGAGCTGTTGGATCTACCGGCACAAAGTAAACATTAATGACATTTGTGTTATTAGCATTTGTATTTCCACGATCTTGTAATAACTGATCATTTGTATATTTCGGCATTAGATACAATTGTTTTCTTACAACTAATGAATCAGTTCCATTTGCTTTTTTCACAACGTTACTTAAAGAAATTGCATTCGCACCATTTGCAGCTGAAATACTATCATTTCCTAGAGTAGTACCAACATTACTACTATTAAGCCCTGTACGATTTTTATCAACAAGTTTATTCGTAGTATTATCAATATTTCCTCCACCACGATAAGTTGTTGGATCTACTAAATCTAATACGTTAACCCCTACTCCATTTTTAGTAAAGTATCCAGTCGCATTTTTACTGAAACCATTAGAATTTGTTTCTCCTGATGCTTTATCATTACCTGTAACAGTCGTTAACGATGGTTGATTTTGAGCATTTTTTGGAGTAGCAGTAATAGTTTTTAATACTTCATTTACATCTAAACCTACACCACTTGTTGCATCAAATTTATAAATTAAACTCTTATGATCACTACTCCATTCAAACCCTGGATCTGTTGGACGGTTTGCAGGTTTTCCTTTATTCGTAAACGTAATATTATAATCATCACGAATATGCGCAAATCGAGTAACGACATTATTTCTCGGATCAATTTGCAATTCTGCAATCTTATTATCTTTGTCTAATGCGGTAATTAATCCAGTATCCGAAATAGTAATATCAGAAACTTGTTTTCCTCTTAATACTCCATTTTTATTTGCTTCAAAAATTGCAGTTTTAATCGTATTTTTTTCAGCCTCAGAAAGAGTTCCTCTACGATTATTCGCCAAATCTTGAACTTGAACAACTAATTTATTAGATGCTAAGTTTGAAAGTCTGCTTCTTCCTGTAACATCTCTACTGTCACTATTATCTGAATTTACAGAATAAGCTGTTGTACCTTGTCCTCCACTAACTTTTACGACTGCATGAACTTGTTGTCCTTCTGCTAAGTTAGCTGTAAAGTTCTCTGCTGATAAAGTTGTCGTAGCATTTCCATCTGTTACAGTCTTACTAGCAACCTTATTAGTTCCTTGATAGAGCTCAACCGTTACAGTTGATCCATTTTGTAATTGAGCATTTGTTGGAAGATTTCCTACAGTTACAGTTGGTCTCGAACTTGCTGTACCATAGAACTGAGGTTGAGCTATTGTTGGCGCATTTGGCTTCACATTAAACTCAATTGTTTTTTCTAAAAATCCTCTTCCATTAGTAGAAGTAGTATCCCCTGTTAATCCTGACGGATTTGTTGGTAATCCTTGTGTAGAAGTTTTAGTAGTAGGGAAATAAGCTCTTGCCTTAACTGAATGTTTTCCAATCTTATCAAAAGAAACTGTTTCTCTAATTTCTCTATTTTCTTTTAGATAGCGGAATACCATTCCACTACCCCAGTTATTAGTAACATTTCTTCCATCAGTGATTGCTAAATAGTGATTTGGATCTACACTAGTTTCATTAAGTCTTAAAACATCTGAGCGAGTATTATCATCAACTGGTGTACCTTTTTCTTCAAAGGCTAAATCATATGTTTTAACTTTGAATTTAAGTGTAGCTTGATTTCCTCTATCTACATTTCCTGCTGCATCATCTGAAACTTTTAAGGTAACAACATTTGTTCCCAACGTAGCATTAGGAGCCACTGTACCCGTAATAGTAGCAGTCGCAGGATTGGCTTCAGAACCACTATTTTTTGAAAGAGTATTTCCATTATTTACAATAGTATTTCCGTCTTTTAAGGTAACCCCAGCAGGCAATCCACTAATTTGCTTAATATTAATTTTTCCATGCACATTATTATCATGCATTTTTAATGGAATATTTAAAGTTGCTCCTCTAAATACCTCTACCTCTGGAGCTCCATTTTCAGAATCTCCCAGTGTGGAATCAGTATTGTTCGGATTTGTCATTTTAACAGTAGGAGCAACAGAATCCGTCACATTAAATCTGACTGGAATGGTCTTAGCAACAGGAGTATAAATAGTATAATTTACTTGATTAATCTCTTTTTCAACTGGTCTATTATTTGGGAAAATGACTTGTGCATTATAATCACCTATATTCCCTGGTCTATCCAAGACTGTATTTTGATCTGCCAATGTTGCTCGATTTGTTACCCAGCCGAATCTCATCCCAGAAGGGAAGTATTGATCGCCTTCACCACCATTAACAACAGCCTTAACATAGCTATGAGGATCTCCTAAAATATCTCCAACACGTTTATCTCTTGAAGCATCACTCGGTTGAACATCCGCTATAATATACTTAAATTTATAAACTACTTCTCTATTATTATGATTACGAACAGTTACAGTTGCTTCTCCATCTCTAGCAGAATTTTCTACCGTATTATCAGCCAATGTATGTGTTGAACCAGAAGCCATATTTACTTTTTCTTTATCGCTTCCGTTAACATTATTAAACCATACACCTCTTGGAATATTCGTAACTTTTAAGTAATTTACCTGATTTCCTTCATTTTCGACTTGGAAAGTTGGATTGAAGTTTGCTCCTTTATAAATAATAAACTGATTATCATTTGCATTCGTCGTTAATTTATGACCATTAATCTTCACAACAGGAGGTTCTACAATCACATTTTTTTGATTTTCTGTTACTGGATCAGACTCTACAGTTGAATGTTTTTTACCATTGTAATCTAGATATGAATCCGTCGTGATTTTTGAATGAACATAATATTTTCCTTTTTCCAAGGTAATATCTTTGAATGTAACCGTACCATTATTGTTCTCAACAACTTTTGTATCAATTTCTTGAGTTCGTTTCTGACCACTTTCGTCTATATATTCACGCCATAGAGTTACAGGACTTCCTTTAGTGCTTCCGCTAGCCGTAAAAGTATGATTTTCACCCGCATATTTTGTTGTTGAATCTAAAACTGGATTTTGTAGCTTCACAATAAATCTGAATTTTCCGCTATCAGATGAACCATCACTTGTGAAATAACGTCTATAATAATAAGTATGAACACCAGGAGATCCGCCTGCTTCAGCCCCTAAATCTTTTTGCGAAATAGGAGTGCCGTCTTCTCTATAGAACGTAAATGTCTGTCCATGATCGTGATTAGCTTCATTTTTGATTTGTTCAAAATCTTTTCCTTTTTGAGGCTTATAATTTATATAAGAAGTGAAGTCAATACTTGTAAAGTTCTGTTGATTTCCATAAGTAATAATTCCATCCACTTTTTTTATGTCGGAATTTAAGTTTTTAGTTCCATACCACTTGCCAATTCCTAAATAATCACTATATGGCCAAGCTTTATTGTAGTATTTATTTTGTTCAACAAAGAATGTTCCACCATTTTTCAGGGTCATTCTATAACGGTCAATATTACTTATTTCGGCATCTGTTTGAGCATGCCATTGGTTTACAAGTACACGATAAACTTTATCCGCACGAGTAATTCCTTTAAATCCAGCCGCATAAACTAAATCATCTGGGTCATTTCTATTTGGATCACTAGCATCCCCTACTGTTTCAAATGTAATCGTATATTTAAAAACATTATTAGGTTGTTCAAAATAATACAAGTCTCCGCCTGTTTTTGTAATTTTATTAAATTTTGCATTCGAAAGATTTTGTTCCTCTCCCTGTTCAAGAACACGATTATAAAACCCTTTATCTGTTAGTGCATCAACATTTTCACGAGCTAACACCCCAAAATTATCTGTTTTATAAGCATTAGCTCCTACCTTACCGTAACGAAATACCCCTTTAAGGTTAGCTCCTTTATTTACTTGTAAAAGTCCTGCTTGTCTCATTGCTCCTTCAAGAGAACCATCCCCTTGATAGGAATTAGTACCTTGTAGATTTTGAACATCTACATTAGCTGATCCTTGCTTATAGTTCTGTCCTTTTGGAATAGTAAACCAATAACTATCATTAGTCGTATTACTAAAACGACCAGCATTTACAGAAACTGTCCATAAAAATCCTGTATCCGTTGGATCCACACGAACATGAATATATTTTTCAGCATTACTAACTGGTTGATGGTCAAATTTAGGCGCATTGGTTGCACGATAATTGTGAAACACATACGTATATTTACTATACGGAGAAATCCCTCTTTTTCCATCTTCGTAATAATATTCTCGAGAATCTTGGAAATTCAATCCATATTCACGAGTTTGACGGCTCCGTGCATCTGGATTGACTGTACGAGTGTACTCTTCAAATTTCTTATCTAAAACCTTTTCAACAGCATCTCTAGCAGCTGTTAAATTAGCTGTAGCTGACGCAAAATCAGTCTCCGATAAAACACCATCTTCATGAGCACCTAGTGTTTCATTCAACTTGTCATAATTAGCTTTAACAGCAGCTATTGTCGTTTCATCAGCACCATTAGCCTTCATAATTGAAACAATATTCTTCATTTCTTCAGCTAACTTATATGTGCCTGCACCATTTGTATACGTTGGTAACTCTTTTGTCGCAGTTACTTTATTAGAAGTCGCTGCTTCTACTGTTGGAGTTGCGTTTCCGCTATCTACTGGTTGAACTTCTGTAGTTCTTCCTTTTCTCCCACGAGCACTTCTAGCAGGTATTGCTGTTTCACTATTCGAATCTTCTACCTCAGCACTACGATCTTTTTCTGATTTTTTAGTTTCTTCTTCAGAAACTTTACTTTCTTGTTTTTTTAATAACTCTTCTACAGAAGAAATGGTTCCCTTTACAAGTGTTAATTGTTGATTCACTTGTTCTTGCGTAGCTTCTTTATCTCCGAGCAGTTTTTTAGCTTCTACAACTACTGTATTAAACTTCCCTTTTTCTTCATTGCCTTTTACATTTGTTAATTTACTTTCTAACTCTGTTAAAGCTGTTTGTAAATCAGCGATGTTTACTGAAGAAGTATTGATGACTTTATTTACCAAAGTATCTTGAACTTTTACATCACTTAACGGAGTTGAGCTTCTAGTCTCTTTCTCAACTTGCCGATCAGAAATAACAGAAGCTTGCGTAGACACTTCAGCTGGCTTGTTTATTTCCTTAGTATTTTCTGGCCTTCCACTAGTTCCAGATGAATCCCCTCCACTATTCATTGTAGCTTCTAACTGATGAGCATTAGGATTAGCAGTTGCTGGAGTTACAACTTCTGCAGCAGCTACACCTCCCCCATTAGCAAAAAACATTAATGCTGCTACAGCAACACTTGCAGCACCAAAATGGTACTTACGAATAGAATAACGGTATAGTTTTTCACCATTATCATTAGACTTTTTACCAAACATAAAAATGTCCTTTCTATTGTTTCAGTAGAATAAGTTTAAAATCTTTGAAAGATACTATCCCAACAATATATTAATGCTTTTCAAATAAAAAATCAAGCATTTACATAAATATCATCTAAAAATGTAAGCGCTATAACATTGGTATTTAAAGGCATTCCATGTTATATATATATATATGCAAAGCTTATTATACAGCTGTTTCCTGCTATATAGTATAAAAATTTAATATAAATAAAAAACAGATCTTACCTTTTTCTTTGGAAAAATCTGTCATTATTTTATTTTAAATGGTAGACTGCCTATCCTTACATTTTATAGACAGCAGATTGATGAAAGCTTATTATTGGGTAAAGAGCTTATCCTGAAAAACTCCAACCACGGTTTACGAACCTCGTCTTTGCTGGTTTCTCTGTATTTTTTAAGTTCTTATTTGTGATATTCTTTCAATAGTTCTTCAAACTCAGAGACAGTCATACCCAACTGCTGACTAGCAACCTCAGGTGTTAGAAGACCTTGACGAACTAGATTTACTAACATAGCAAAACCACCTTCGGCTTTACCACGTTCAAGACCACATTCTAATCCTCTTTCTTCAGCTTGTTCCAAGGCATAGTCATGAGCGAGTAAGGCTTGTTCTTCTCGCATACGTAGTTGACTAAACATTTTCCTGTCCTCCTCGGACCAGCTCTTGTAGTCTAGCAGTTGATCTGCCTGGCTGATGGCTCGCTCGGGTGCTTGGGTAAAGGGTTTATTCCCAAAAAACTCCAACCACGGCTTACGAACCTCGTCTTTGCTGGTTTCTCTGTATTTTTTAAGTTCCAAGAACGCCATCTTGACCAGATGGTTTTCCTGACCGTTAGTGCTAGTCTTACAACAACGCCTCAAACTCAGAGACAGTCATGCCTAACTGTTCACTCGCAACCTCAGCTGTCAGAAGACCTTGGCGGACCATATCTATGAAAGCAAAGACTCTTCCTTCAACTTTTCCACGTTCCAACCCCTGTTCAATCCCTTCTGCCCTAGCAGTTTCCAAGGCATAGTCCTGCGCTAACAAGGCTTGTTCTTCGCGCATACGTAGTTGACTAAACATCTTCCTGTCCTCCTCGGACCAGCTCTTATAGTCTAGCAGTTGATCTGCTTGGCTAATGGCTCGCTCGGGTTGCTGGGTAAAAGGCTTGTTCCCGAAAAACTCCAACCACGGCTTGCGAACCTTATCTTTGCTGGTTTCTCTGTATTTTTTTAGTTCCAAGAATGCCATCTTGACCAGATGGTTTTCCTGACCGTTGTTTGTGATAGTTAAGACCTCACCTGTCGTATCCTCTCGCATGCTAAAGCTATGGAAAGCCAAATCATCTGAGAAGTAATTGCTATCCACAATTGCGATAGCATATACTGGTGCGATGTGTTTGTAACTCTGGTGTGTATCACCTTCTCGCTGACGAATTTTTTCTAGATTTTGATTGACCTGACTACACAGATAAGCCCACAGGCGATTGATGAAAAAATTCTGATGATGAACTTGGATTTCAATAATTACTTGCGTTCCATTGTCTAGTTCAGCTAAAACGTCTATACTGGTATAGAAATCCTGCGCCGAGTACGGCATGGAAGGTAAGACGTGAATGTTACTTCCCTCTAAAATGGTCACATTTCTGGCTGGCAAGTCCAGCATATCGCGGATAAATTGACAAGTGATTTCTGGATTGCTAAAGATTTTTTTAGCAACCAAATCATTGGTTGGGCTGATGCCCGGATGACGTACAGTCATATTTCTTCTCCTTTCATTATACCATAGTTTTAAATCTAGATTGACTAGATTCGATGGTTCTATCTATTTATTCGGAAAAAGTAGAAAGAGTAGATAGAATTAGGAGAAATTTCAAACGATATTATTTATCTGAAAACGATGGACGTCCACCATAGATATTATAAACCTTATAAAACAAAAGAGCTAGCCTAAGCTAACTCTTATCCTATGCGGAGAGAGGGACTTGAACCCTCACGACCTAAAGCGGTCACAGGATCCTTAGTCCTGCGCGTCTGCCAATTCCGCCATCCCCGCGTCGATTACTTTACTAGTATATCAACTTTTGGGATGCTTGTCAACACTTTTTTCAGATTTTTTTCATTTTTACTAAGCAAGTTAGTCTGAAATTTCATCTAGATTTTCATCTACTAACTTAGCCCCAAGTGTATTTTTGAAATGACCTAGGGCAAATTGATGATTTTCAGGCCAGATGGAAGCAACGGCTGGTTTAACAATCTCGATGTCATATCCTAGATTATAGGCATCTATAGCTGTATGCAGGACACAGATGTCTGTCAAGACACCTGTTAAAATAACTGTAGACACGCGACGCTCTCTCAAACGGATATCCAGGTCTGTCCCTGAAAAAGCTGAGTAATGGCGTTTATCCATCCAAAAGACACGACTGTCTGAACCATGCTCTTGATAAAAGATTCCCAAATCTCCGTATAAATTCCGTCCACTAGTCCCAATCAAATTGTGAGGAGGAAATAATTTACTTTCTGGATGGAAACAATCATTTTCTTCGTGAGCATCAATGGTAAAGAAGATGTAATCTCCGCGTTCAAAAGCTAATCGAGTTACCTTGCTAATGGCTTCTGAAATAGCTTGAGCTGGAGCACCTGCTGTCAATTTACCACTGTCAGCAACAAAATCTTCTGTATAATCAATCGAAATTAAAGCTTTAGCCATTAGTAATCTCTTTTCTTCACTTCTTCAAAAATATCTGAAATCAAGACCTTAAGGTAGGTTCCCTTCATTCCAAGCGAGCGACTCTCAATAATCCCCGCAGACTCAAGTTTACGAAGGGCATTGACAATCACAGAACGAGTAATTCCGATACGGTCTGCAATAACTGACGCTGTCAACTGACCTTCATTTCCGTTTAATTCCCCTAAAATTGCTGAAACAGCACGGAGTTCGGAGTAAGAAAGGGTATTAACCGCCATGGTAACAGCAGTACGGCGACGGATATTTTTCTCATCTTCTTCACGCTGGAAGTTGAGGAGCTGAATCCCAACAACGGTACTGGCAATCTCAACAAGAATCAAGTCCTCGTCTTCGAATTTTTTATCATTGCGCCAAATAATCAAAGAACCAAGGCGAATCCCTGATACATGAATCGGTGCAATAGTCGTCAAACCATCTGGAAAATCAGAACGACTCTCTACAGGGAAAATACTCATATCATGCTCAACAGGCAAATTTGCTTCTGTTTCGTAAATCATATTAGCCCCTTGAACGTAGTCATCTGGGAAAATCTTAGTTTGGAAAAATTGCTCTACGCGATCTGTATTGGTTTTATAGCGCATAAAATAACCAAGGAGACGTCCCTTACTATTGATAATACAGGCATTGCAATGAATAATATCCGCCAATTGACGCGTAATAGCGTTGTAGGGAAGTTCGTCCTGCAACTGCTCCTCTGAGCGCTTCAGGATAGAAGTAATTTTTCTAGTTTTTTCTAATAAATGTGCCATTTTTCACCTCGAATTTAATCGCTATCATTATAACATAAACAGCTTGAATTTTCAATTATTATCTGAAAATTGCTTATTTAATTGCAATTTGAAAAAACAAGAATATTTTTAATTAAATTGCTTCTTTTCTATTGACAATCCTCCTATTTTTGTGTATTATAATATCACAAGAAGATAATATAGCTATTTTATCTATCTTTCTTTTTCCATTCGGTCTCCTTATATAAAAAAGCGATTCATTTTGAACCGCTTTTTCTTATTTATCGCCCTTGTTACGAATAACAAAGCCTGTTTTCTTTTCGCTTGAAGTAGTGCGTGGTTTTTTATTATCCTTACGGTAACGTTTTTCCTTATCAAAACGATTATCTCCACGACTGCCTCTCTTGAAATCATCACGGCGACCACCACGACGGTTGTCTCCTCGGCGATTATCACGACGGTCATCTCCACGACGACCTCCCTTAGCTTTACCACCGAAGCCATTAGCTGATGGTTTGAAAGGTAGTGGTTTTTCACGTGCGATTTCCACTTCTGGAAGGCTATCCGGATCTTGAACAGTCAGGCTCAAGATATACATGGCCAATTCTTCTGGAGTAAATTCGGCAGTCAGCTTACGAGCATCCTTGCCAAATTTCTCAAAGTTGCCACGGATTGTCTCATCTGCAAAATCACGTTCGATTTTCTTGAGAGCTACTTGTTTTTTAGCTTGGAAGGCTTCTTCTGCACTTGCAGGTTTAAGACCTTTCATGCGTTTCTTAGTCAAGTTTTCAATGATTTGGAGGTAGCCCATTTCGTTTGGAGCAACAAAGGTAATCGATTGACCTGACTTACCAGCACGACCTGTACGACCGATACGGTGAACATAACTTTCAGGATCTTGTGGAATATCGTAGTTATAGACATGGGTCACACCTGAAATATCCAAACCACGCGCTGCCACGTCTGTCGCAACCAAAACATCAAGATTGCCATTTTTAAAGTCACGAAGGACACGAAGACGTTTGTTTTGGTCTAGATCGCCATGAATTCCTTCTGCACGGAAACCACGGATTTTAAGACCACGAGTCAATTCATCCACACGACGTTTTGTACGACCAAATACGATAGCAAGTTCTGGCTGTTCCACATCCATAAGACGAGTCATGGTATCAAACTTTTCTTGTTCTTTAACTCGGATATAGTATTGGTCAACCAATTCTGTTGTCAATTCCTTGGCAGCAATCTTTACATGCTCAGGTTCTTTCATAAACTGAACACCGATACGTTTGATAGCATCTGGCATAGTTGCTGAGAAAAGTAAGGTTTGACGGTTTTCAGGGACACGTGAGATGATAGCTTCAATGTCTTCAAGAAAGCCCATGTTGAGCATTTCATCCGCTTCATCAAGGATAAGCGTTTCAATGTCTTGTAGTTTCAAGGCCTTTCGTTTAATCAAGTCCAAAAGGCGACCTGGAGTTCCCACCACGATATGGGCACCAGATTTAAGAGCCTTAATTTGTTTTTCAATGCTTGATCCACCATATACTGAGCGGACTTTGACTCCCTTGCTACGACCAAAGCGGAAGAGTTCTTCTTGACTTTGGACAGCTAGTTCACGAGTTGGAGCGATAACCAAGGCTTGGATGGTCCCTTCTTCTGTACGGATTTTCTCAAGGGTAGGCAAGCCAAAGGCTGCAGTTTTTCCTGTACCAGTCTGAGCTTGACCGATAACATCCTTACCTTCTAAAGCCAAAGGAATGGTTTGTTCTTGGATCGGACTAGCTTCTACAAAACCAGCTTTTTCAATCTCTGCTAGCAAATCAGCAGACAAGTTTAATTCATTAAATTTCACGTTATTCTTCTTTCTAAAGGTGGTGCGAAGCCACCCTATAGGGCTTAGTTTATACTTTTCTTTTCATGACGTATTTTCATATACTGGATATAAAATCGTGTTGCTTCTTTTCCACAAAAGAAAAGTACTGTTTTCTTTGCAACCTATCTAGTATAACACAAGACTAGAGCAAAAGATAGCCCAATCTATCGATAATGTCATGTAAACGATTTTTCTGAGAAAATAAGGCTAAAATTCCCACTTTTTCATAAACTTTTTTAAAGCGTAGCAGAATTGTGCAAAAGTTTTTTTCTTGTGCTAGAATGAAATGCGAATAGGAGGAACTCTAAATGTTAACTTATGATTTAATCGTTATCGGATTTGGTAAAGCTGGTAAAACACTAGCAGGTAAATTGGCTTCAGCTGGCAAAAAAGTTGCCCTCGTTGAACGTAGCAAAGCTATGTACGGTGGAACTTGTATCAACATTGGTTGTATCCCAACTAAAACCTTGCTAGTTGCTGCTGAGAAAGACTTGTCTTTTGAAGAAGTGATTGCTACCAAAAACACGATTACTGGTCGCCTCAATGGTAAAAACTATGCGACTGTTGCTGGTACAGGTGTCGATATTTTTGATGCGGAAGCTCACTTCCTTTCAAATAAAGTCATCGAAATCCAAGCTGGTGATGAAAAGAAAGAACTGACCGCTGAAACAATCGTCATCAACACTGGTGCTGTTTCAAACGTCTTGCCAATCCCTGGACTTGCTACAAGCAAAAACGTCTTTGACTCAACAGGTATCCAAAACTTGGACAAATTGCCTGAAAAACTTGGGGTCCTTGGTGGTGGAAACATTGGTCTTGAATTTGCAGGCCTTTACAACAAACTTGGTAGCAAAGTTACAGTTCTAGATGCCTTGGATACTTTCCTACCTCGTGCAGAACCTTCCATCGCTGCTCTTGCTAAACAATACATGGAAGAAGACGGCATTGAATTGCTTCAAAACATCCATACTACTGAAATCAAAAACGACGGTGACCAAGTGCTTGTCGTGACTGAAAACGAAACTTACCGTTTCGATGCCCTTCTCTACGCAACTGGACGTAAACCAAACGTAGAACCACTTCAACTTGAAAATACAGACATTGAACTCACTGAACGTGGTGCTATTAAAGTAGACAAACACTGTCAAACAAACGTTCCTGGTGTCTTTGCAGTTGGAGATGTCAACGGTGGCCTTCAATTTACTTACATTTCACTTGATGACTTCCGTGTTGTTTACAGCTACCTTGCTGGAGATGGCAGCTACACACTTGAAGACCGTCTCAATGTACCAAATACTATGTTTATCACACCTGCACTTTCACAAGTTGGTTTGACTGAAAGCCAAGCAGCTGATTTGAAACTTCCATACGCAGTGAAGGAAATCCCTGTTGCAGCCATGCCTCGTGGTCACGTAAATGGAGACCTTCGCGGAGCTTTCAAAGCTGTTGTTAATACTGAAACAAAAGAAATTCTTGGAGCAAGCATCTTCTCAGAAGGTTCTCAAGAAATCATCAACATCATCACTGTTGCTATGGACAACAAGATTCCTTACACTTACTTCACAAAACAAATCTTCACTCACCCAACCTTGGCTGAGAACTTGAATGACTTGTTTGCGATTTAAGTTAAGATTCAATCGTATTGAACAGCCCTCAGAGGGCTGTTTTCATTTCTGCGAAATCTCATACTCTTCGAAAATCTCTTCAAACCACGTCAGCTTCACCTTGCCGTATATATGTTACTGACTTCGTCAGTTCTATCTACAACCTCAAAGCAGTGCTTTGAGCAACCTGCGGCTAGCTTCCTAGTTTGCTCTTTGATTTTCATTGAGTATCAAATCTGTCTTTTCCCTCTTTTGTGATATAATAGAAACATGAAATTAAAAACTACTTTGGGCCTTCTTGCTGGGCGTTCTTCTCACTTCGTCTTGAGCCGTCTTGGCCGCGGGAGTACCCTTCCAGGAAAACTTGCCCTTCAATTTGATAAAGATATTTTACAAAACCTAGCTAAGAACTACGAGATTGTCGTGGTCACTGGAACCAATGGAAAAACCTTGACAACTGCCCTCACTGTCGGCATTTTAAAAGAGGTTTATGGTCAAGTTCTGACCAACCCAAGCGGTGCCAACATGATTACAGGAATTGCGACAACCTTCTTGACTGCCAAATCGTCTAAAACTGGGAAAAATATTGCCGTTCTAGAAATCGATGAAGCCAGTCTATCTCGTATCTGTGACTATATCCAGCCAAGCCTTTTTGTCATCACCAATATCTTCCGTGACCAGATGGACCGCTATGGTGAGATTTACACAACTTACAAGATGATTTTGGATGCCATTCGTAAGGCGCCTACTGCCACTGTTCTCCTTAATGGAGACAGTCCACTTTTCTACAAGCCAGCTATTCCAAATCCTGTAGAGTATTTTGGTTTTGACTTGGAGAAAGGCCCAGCCCAACTGGCTCACTATAATACCGAAGGAATCCTCTGCCCTGACTGTCAAGGCATCCTCAAATACGAGTTCAATACCTATGCAAACTTGGGTGCCTATATCTGTGAAGGCTGTGGATGTAAACGTCCTGATCTCGACTATCGCTTGACAGACTTAGTTGAGTTAACCAATAATCGCTCTCGCTTCGTCATTGACGGACAAGAATACGGTATCCAAATCGGTGGTCTCTACAATATCTACAACGCCCTAGCTGCGGTTGCCATCGCCCGTTTCCTTGGTGCAGATTCACAACTAATCAAGCAGGGATTTGATAAGAGCCGTGCTGTCTTTGGACGCCAAGAAACCTTCCATATTGGTAATAAGGAATGTACCCTCGTCTTGATTAAAAATCCAGTCGGTGCGACCCAAGCTATCGAAATGATCAAACTAGCACCTTATCCATTTAGCCTATCTGTCCTCCTTAACGCTAACTATGCAGACGGAATTGATACAAGCTGGATCTGGGATGCTGATTTTGAACAAATCACTGACATGGACATCCCCGAAATCAACGCTGGAGGTGTTCGCCATTCTGAAATCGCACGCCGTCTTCGAGTGACTGGCTATCCAGCTGAGAAAATCACTGAAACGAGTAGTCTGGAACAAATTCTCAAAACAATTGAGAATCAAGACTGCAAGCATGCCTATATTCTAGCTACCTATACTGCTATGCTGGAATTCCGCGAACTGCTGGCTAGTCGTCAGATTGTTAGAAAGGAGATGAACTAATGGTTTATACTTCACTTTCCTCAAAAGCTGGCAATTACCCCTATCAGCTCAACATTGCTCACCTCTACGGAAATCTCATGAATACCTACGGGGACAATGGAAACATCCTCATGCTCAAGTATGTTGCTGAAAAACTGGGAGCCCATGTGACCGTTGACATCGTTTCTCTCCATGATGACTTTGATGAAAATCACTACGACATCGCCTTTTTCGGTGGCGGTCAAGACTTTGAACAAAGTATTATTGCAGACGATTTACCTGCTAAAAAAGAGAGCATTGACAACTACATCCAAAATGACGGTGTAGTTCTGGCTATCTGCGGTGGTTTCCAACTATTAGGTCAATATTATGTTGAAGCTTCTGGGAGACGTATCGAAGGGCTCGGTGTCATGGGCCACTACACCCTCAACCAGACCAATAACCGTTTTATCGGTGACATCAAGATTCATAATGAAGATTTCGATGAAACCTACTATGGTTTTGAAAATCATCAGGGCCGTACCTTCCTCTCAGATGACCAAAAACCGCTGGGACAGGTTGTCTATGGAAATGGAAACAACGAAGAAAAGGTCGGCGAAGGGGTTCATTATAAGAATGTCTTTGGTTCCTACTTCCACGGACCTATCCTCTCTCGTAATGCCAATCTAGCTTATCGCCTAGTCGCTACTGCCCTCAAGAAGAAATATGGTCAGGATATCCAACTCCCTGCCTATGAAGATATTCTCAGCCAAGAAGTCGCTGAAGAATACACTGACGTCAAAAGCAAGGCTGACTTTTCTTAAACAAAGTGAAACTATGTCAAAGAACTCCGTTATCTTGTCGGAGTTCTTTTTGTCTGTTCTTTTACCCTTCTCCCTTGCATTTTCTCTCTTTTTTTGCCAAAATAGAGGGGTAGAAAGAAGGTAGCATATGTCTAAATTACAACAAATCATAACATATCTTGAATCAGAAAAACTAGACGTCGCTGTCGTATCTGACCCCGTCACAATCAATTACCTCACTGGCTTTTACAGTGATCCCCATGAACGCCAAATGTTCCTTTTTGTTCTAGCAGATCAGGAACCCCTCCTCTTTGTCCCAGCACTTGAGGTTGAGCGTGCAAGCAGCACTGTCTCTTTCCCAGTTGTGGGCTATGTGGATTCTGAAAATCCATGGCAAAAAATGAAACATGCTCTTCCACAGCACGACTTCAAACGCGTTGCTGTTGAGTTTGACAATCTCATTTTGACCAAATACCATGGCTTGAAAACAGTCTTTGAAACTGCTGAATTTGAAAACCTCACTCCTCGTATCCAACGCATGCGCCTCATCAAATCAGCTGATGAAGTGCAAAAAATGATGGTGGCAGGTCTCTATGCGGACAAGGCTGTCAATGTTGGTTTTGACAATATTTCTCTTGATAAGACTGAGACAGATATTATTGCCCAAATCGACTTTGCCATGAAACGCGAAGGTTATGAAATGAGCTTTGATACCATGGTCTTGACTGGCGATAATGCTGCAAATCCACACGGCATTCCAGCAGCGAATAAGGTTGAAAATGATGCTCTTCTCCTCTTTGACCTTGGTGTTCTAGTCAACGGTTACGCATCAGACATGACTCGTACAGTCGCTGTCGGTAAACCTGACCAATTCAAGAAAGACATTTACAACTTGACCCTTGAAGCCCAACAAGCTGCTCTTGACTTTATCAAACCAGGTGTGACTGCCCATGAAGTGGACCGCGCTGCCCGTGAGGTCATCGAAAAAGCTGGTTACGGCGAGTACTTCAACCACCGTCTCGGTCACGGTATCGGTATGGATGTCCACGAATTCCCATCTATCATGGAAGGAAACGACATGGTTATCGAAGAAGGCATGTGCTTCTCTGTTGAACCAGGTATCTATATCCCTGGTAAAGTCGGTGTCCGTATCGAAGACTGCGGTGTTGTTACCAAGGATGGCTTTGACCTCTTTACAAGCACCAGCAAAGACTTGCTTTATTTTGATTAAATTTATACAAAAAAGTTAGCTCGAACAGCTAACTTTTTACTTTATCTTCTTAATACTTTGACTAAGAATAAATCCTACAATCATCCCTACAATATTTTGCATAAAATTTGGTAGGATTTCTGGTAGAGCTGCTGCCCAGCCATTCATCAAAGTAGAACCCAAGGCATAGCCCCCTACCATGGCAATAGTTGCCAAAATAAGTCCTAGCCACTGAGCTTTTCCTTTAAATCCTGCGAAAAATCCCTGCAAGCCATGGTTGACCAAGCTAAAGAACATCCACTGAGGGTAGCCTGATAAGAGGTCAATCAAGAAACCTGCTAGTCCTCCGACTACAGCCCCTTCTCGACTACCAAAATAGAAGGCCGCAAAGAAGACACCTGCATCTAAGAGTGTTAAAATGCCTGTAGGTGTTGGAATTTTTAAGAAATAACCTAGAACCACAGAAAGGGCGGTTAAAAGGGATACAAGGGCGATTTTAGTTGTTTTGGTTTGCTTCATATTGTCTTACTCCATACTGATCTGCTTGTGCAATGGCACGGTAAACGAAAGCCTTAGAGCTTTCTACTGCTGGTAAAAGTTCATCACCTTTAACCAAGTGACTGGCAATGCTTGAAGCAAAGGTACATCCTGCACCCGCATTTTGTCCTTGGATAACGGGATTTTCTAACACTGTAAAGGTTTGTCCATCATAAAAGACATCCATAGCCTTATCTTGTCTGAGACGATTACCTCCCTTGATAATGACTGCTGGCGCTCCTAAATCATGCAATTTCTGCGCTGCATCCTTCATATCTTCCAAATTCTTAATCTCTTGACCTGATAGCAATTCTGCCTCTGGGAGGTTAGGCGTAATCACACTGACATGAGGGAAAAAGCGAATCAATTCTTGGCAGAGTTCACTGACAGCTACGTCGTGCGTTTCCTTGCAGACCAAAACAGGATCCAATACCACAGGCACTCCTGGGCGTTGCTTGATAAAGTCCAATGCTTTCTCAGCCACACTAACAGTAGGGAGAAGACCAATCTTAATTCCCCCAAACTCCACATCACGCAAACTATCTAATTCATGTTGAAAAATGTCATCATCAGTTGAAAAGACTTCAAATCCCTTTTCGGTCAAGGCTGTCAAACAAGTCACAGCTACAAAGCCATGCAAACCATTTAAAGTATAGGTAGCTAAATCTGCTGATAAACCACCACCACTAAAAATATCATTTCCAGAAAGTGCTAAAATACGATTATTCTTCATAACGAATCTCCTTTAAATACAAGCCATTCGGTGCTGCCGTTGGACCAGCTAGCTGCCTGTCCTTCTTCTCCAAGATCAGGTCAATCTGCTCCACTGGCATACGATTATTTCCGATTTTGAGAAGTGTCCCCACCATATTGCGAATCTGTTTATACAAGAAACCATTTCCTGAAAAGGTAAAGGTCAAAAATTGTCCTGTCTCATCAATCCTGAGACTAGCTTCTGTGATGGTGCGAACCTTGTCTTCTACACTAGTTCCAGAGGCTGTAAAGCCTGTGAAATCATGGGTTCCTTCTAATTTCTTAACAGCCTCCTGCATCCGCTCCACATCAAGCGGATAAGGAAAGTGAGTGGCATAGTGACGGCGCATAGGATTTTTGGGACGTCCCCTATCCACGATAAACTCATAGGTCTTACTGTGCTTGGCATAACGGCAATGAAAATCATCCGCCACAAGCTCAATTGAAATCACATCAATATCTTCAGGAGACTGGGTGTCCAGAGCAAAGCGAAGTTTTTCCTCATCCATTTGATAGGGCAAGTCAAAATGAATCACCTGTCCCAAAGCATGAACCCCACTATCAGTTCTACCAGCACCGTGAACAGTGATGGCTTGCCCCTTATTCAATCTAGTCAAGGTTTTTTCAATTTCTTCCTGAACGCTACGCGCATGGGGCTGGCGCTGAAAGCCAGCAAAGGCATAACCATCATAGGAAATAGTTGCTTTGTATCTTGTCATAACTTCTATTTTATCAAGAAATTAGTCTATAGACAAGGTCCTAAAACAAATATTGTATGGGTACAAAAATCCTGAAAAAGAAAACTTAGGAAACCAAGCCTAAGCTCTCTTTTGAAGTAGATACATGACAAAGATAGAGGTTACAATCAACCATGATCCTAAAATGGCAAAGACAAGCATGCCATTGTGAGTTAGTAACCCAATCGTACCTAGAACGAATGGGGTCGTAAAAGCTCCGAAACTACAGCCTAAAACTGCAAATGAAGTTGCTTGATTGAGGAGTTTAGCTGGAATTCTTTCAGATACAAGCTGAAAGACCGTCGTTAAAGCTACACTGTAAGCAAAACCAGCCAGAATACTTCCTGCCACCACCACCCACAAAGATGGAGATAAGGCAATCACAATTTGCCCTAAGCCGAAGGTAATGCCAGACCAGAGGAGCAGTTTCTCTTTAAATATTGAAATCAGGAAAGAAAAACTAACACCAGCCACAATCCCTATCAACTGCATAACACTAAGGACAAAACTAGATAACTGGGCATCCCCAAGCCCTCTTTCCACCATCAAACTTGGAATACGGATAGTAATAGCCGTATTGGTACAAACTACGACCGCTGCTTCAATAGCTAGGATAAAAATCAAGCCTTTCATTTCCCGAGTTAAGCGACTTGCTTCCTTCGCCTTTTTCTTGACTTCTTTCTTTTCCTTTCCATAAGGGACAAAGAGCAGATAAAGGGTCAGCACCAAAAATCCAGCACTATAGGCTAAGAAAGTAGCTGTCCAACCAAAGGCCAACAACTGGCCGACTGCCAAGGTAATGAGAGAAGCCCCCACGACTTCTGCAGAACCGCGTAGCCCTAGCATCTGAATTCGAGTTTTCCCTTGATAACGCTCACTGATGATAGAAATAGCCTTGGCATTGATCATACCAACTCCTAAACCAAAGAGAATCCGCGTTCCAAAGACAAAAGGATAGGCTTGATACCAGAAGGGAGCCGTCCCGCTCAGTGATAAAATCAGCAAGCCCAAACTAATCTGTAAGCGCTCAGGGAATATTTTTTCTAAGAAACCATTTAGTAATAACATAATCATGATCCCAAAGGAAGGCAAGCTCGCCAAAAGCTCAATTTGTTCCTTAGGATAACCCTGATAATAGTCAAACATGGCTGGTAGGGCACTTGAAATCGAAAAGGAGGTAATCAAAACGAGGGAGAGAGCCAAAATACTGGCCCGTTCTAAAAATTGTTTCATGAAATCTCTTTCTATCTTTCTCTTAATCTTCTACTCTTTTGAGAGTTACAAAGCAAGAAAAGAAGAAGTCTCATTGGTTTGTAGACTCCTTCTTAAACTCGAAAATGAATCCCTTGTGTCTTATACTCAATGAAAATCAAAGAGCAAACTAGGAAGCAAGCCGCAGGTTGCTCAAAGCACTGCTTTGAGATTGTAGATAGAACTGACGAAGTCAGCTCAAAACACTGTTTTGAGGTTGTAGATGAAACTGACTAAGTCAGTCACATATATACCCTAAGGCGAAACTAACGTGGTTTGAAGAGATTTTCGAAGAGTATTAGGATGACTTTCTCTTGATTTGCTTAATAAAGTAGAAGATAAATCCTGCCACCATATAGGCAACAAAGATAATCAGACACCACTTGAACACGACATCCCAACCCTTGTTCACATTCAAAAAGAAGTAAGGGAAAGGACTGACTTTAGAATTAGGAATGTCTAATTTCAGTACCAAGCCATTAAAGAGAGCAAACATCATATACAGCAAGGGTAAAATCGTCCACACAATTGGATCCCAAATCTTGTATTGACCCTGTTTGTCAAAAAAGAGGGTATCTGCTAAAAACCAAAGGGGAACGATATAGTGGCAAAGGAAATTTTCTAGAGTATAGAAATTAGTCGCAATGGGTGCTAAAAGGAAATGGTAAATCACACAGGTAATCATGATACTCATGGTGACCCCACCTTTTAGGCGCAAGAGACTTGGCCTTTGCCAGTTTTCACCTAAACGGCTCATAACCTTTAGGAGATAGAGCGTAAAAATCGCTACTAAAAGATTTGACAGAACCGTATAATAGAGAAGCATCCCAAATCCGCCATGCTTGGCGATTTCAAGATAAACTCCCGTAAAAGCCGCTAGAAACAAGAAGATACGGCTATAAAATACAAATTTATAGTGCTTTGACATGCTTAAATTTTCTTCACAAACTCTGATTTAAGTTTCATAGCACCAAAGCCATCGATTTTACAGTCGATATTGTGGTCGCCTTCTACGATGCGGATATTTTTCACGCGCGTCCCTTGTTTCAAATCTTTTGGCGCACCTTTTACTTTCAAATCCTTGATGAGGGTTACTGTATCACCGTCAGCCAATTTATTCCCGTTGGCATCGATAGCAACAAGACCCTCTTCTACATCTGCAACTTCAGCAGGATTCCACTCATAAGCACACTCTGGGCAAACCAGTAGGGCACCGTCTTCGTAGACATACTCCGAGTTACATTGTGGGCAATTTGGTAGGTTGTTCATGGTTTCTCCTTATCATCATTCACTATTCTTTGAAAATCAAAATTTCTCGAACAGCAACTATTATACCTTAAAATCAGCATTTTGACAAATTTAGAAAAAACCGATATCAATCTATCGGCTTTTCTACATTTACATTCTTTTTTCAGCTTCTGCTTTAATTTTTTCAACTACTTCTTGAATGTTCAAACCTGTTGTATCAAGGTAGACAGCATCCTCTGCTTGTTTAAGAGGCGAAGTCTCACGATGACTATCCTTGTAGTCACGCGTAGCAATTTCCTCTTTTAGGGTTTCAAGGTCTGTTTCAATTCCCTTAGCGATATTTTCCTTATACCGACGCTCTGCTCTCTCACCAACAGAAGCTACTAGGAAAATTTTCAATTCTGCTTGTGGCAAAACGACTGTCCCGATATCACGACCATCCATGACAATACCGCCTTGCTGGGCAATCTCTTGTTGGAGAGAAACCAGTTTCTCACGAACTTGAGGAATTGCTGCAATAGCAGAAACATGATTGGTCACTTCATTTTCACGGATAGGATGGGTAATATCCACATCTCCTACAAAGACAAGCTGCTCCCCAGTTTCTGAACGTCCAAAACTGATTGGATGCCGATCTAATAATGCTAAGAGTTCTTCAACTTGTTCAACTCCTAATTGGTTCTTGATAGCCATATAAGTCGCTGCACGATACATAGCACCTGTATCTAGGTAGGTGTATCCAAAATCCTTAGCAATAATTTTTGCGACCGTACTCTTACCACTTGAAGCAGGACCGTCAATAGCAATTTGAATGGTTTTCATATCAACTCCTATTTGATTTTAACAACATCACCTGGATTAGCAAACCAAGATCCTGTAGCCATGTGCCCAGGATTCAAGGCCTCTAACTGAGCAATCGAAATCCCCGCGCGAGCTGCAATAGCTGCTTCTCCTTCTCCAGCCAAGACTTTTGTCGTCCCTTCTGGATCTGTTGAATGTTCTGAGCTAGTAGATGATTCTTCCTTACCCTCTGAACTAGAAGATGCCTGCTCTGAACTACTAGAAGATGAAATCTGTACTACATTTGCATCAGAATCGTGAAAATCTTTTAAGGCTGCCGTGCGATTGCTCCCACCCGATGAAAGATAGATAAGAACAATGATCATCACGACTACAATCACAAAGAAAATACTTGCTAAGATAGTTAAGATACGGTTAGCAACGACTCCTCCGCCTTGTTCTCTCTTACGACGTTGTGTTCTTGTTTCTTCTTGATTTTCATAAATATCTTCTTGCCACGGTTCTTTTGCCATACCTTACTCCTTGTTTTTTTTTACTTTTCTTATTACAATATAAATATGAAAATCACACTTATACCTGAACGCTGCATTGCCTGTGGGCTTTGCCAAACTTATTCTGATTTATTTGATTATCACGATAATGGAATCGTGCGTTTTTACGATGACCCTGACCAACTAGAAAAAGAAATTTCTCCTAGCCAAGACGTCGTAGAAGCTGTTAGAAACTGTCCGACACGTGCCTTGATTAAAGATTAACTCTAATCTTTCATAGTAAATTGACAAGAACGTTTCACTCTTTCTAGTTTAGCACATTTCCATGTAAAATTATAGTCTTTTCTCTTTATTTTTTTCTGTAAAATCAGGAAGGTCACTTTTTTCTTTGATAAGATAAAGTGGTCTTTTTTTAGTCTCTAGATAAATCTTACTAATATACTTGCCGAGAATCCCAATGGTCAAGAGTTGAATGCCTCCAAGAAAGAGAATGACAGCCATCAGAGAGGTCCAACCAGATGTCGGATTGCCCAGAATGAGGGTTCGAACCACAACAAAAAAGGTCATTAGTAGAGAAATAAAACAAGATAGGAGACCAGCTACGAAGGCTATAATCAGGGGAAAATCTGAAAAATTAACAATCCCTTCAATGGAGTAGAAAAAAAGTTGCTTAAAGCTCCAACTGGTCTTGCCAGCCTGCCTTTCGACATTTGGATAGTCCAGATAGTGGGTTTTAAAACCGACCCAGGCAAAGAGTCCCTTAGAAAAACGATTGGACTCGGTCAAAGCTAAAATGGCATCGACCACAGACCTCCTCATCATGCGAAAATCACGGACACCTGACGGCAGGGCTACTGGACTAATCTTTTTCATGAAGCCGTAAAAGAGATCAGCACAGAAACTGCGAAAGAAGGGTTCTCCATTCCGACTAGTTCTCCGTGTTCCTACGCAGTCCAAATCTGCATTTTGGTCTAGTAAATCTTTCATCTCAAGTAACATACTAGGGGGATCTTGGAGGTCTGCATCCATCACCACCACCAGATCTCCTGTCGCATATTGCAAGCCTGCATAGAGGGCTGCTTCTTTGCCAAAATTTCGAGAGAAAGAAAGATAATGCACTGCCAGATTTTGCTCCCGATAGGCCTTTAAGAGTTCCAAGGTCCCATCACTTGATCCATCATCGACAAAGACATACTCGATTTCTGTTCCCAAGTCAGGAATCAAATCTTCCAAAGCCTGATAAAAAAGAGGAAGTACTTCCTCTTCGTTTAAACAAGGGACAATGATTGATATCACCATCTTAGTCTTCAAATCCATTTGGATGCTTGCTTTGCCAACGCCATGCGTCTTCACACATTTGGGTGATGCCTAATTCTGCTTCCCAGCCGAGTTCTGCTTTGGCTTTTGCAGGATCTGAATAGCAGGCTGCGATATCCCCTGGGCGACGGTCTACGATGCGGTAAGGAATTGGGCGTCCCACTGCTTTTTCCATATTTTGGATAATTTCAAGAACTGAGTAGCCTTTACCTGTTCCAAGGTTATAAACGTTTAGGCCTGAACCTTTTTGAATTTTTTTCAGAGCTGCAACGTGACCTTTAGCCAAATCGACAACGTGGATATAGTCACGAACACCAGTTCCATCTTCCGTATCGTAATCGTCTCCAAACACTTGCACTTGCTCTAATTTCCCAACGGCTACTTGAGTCACATATGGCAAGAGATTGTTTGGAATACCGTTTGGATTTTCTCCCAAATCACCACTCTCATGGGCTCCGATTGGATTAAAGTAACGAAGTAAGACCACATTCCATTCTGAATCTGCCTTGTAGATATCCGTCAAAATTTCCTCTAGCATAAGCTTGGTGCGGCCATATGGATTGGTCACAGAAAGTGGGAAATCTTCCAAGATTGGCACTGTATGAGGATCTCCATAAACTGTCGCAGAAGAACTGAAAATGATGTTCTTACAGTTGTTTTCTTCCATAGCTTTCAAAAGGCTAACAGTTCCAGCAATATTGTTGTCATAGTAGGCAAGAGGGATACGGGTAGATTCACCGACAGCCTTCAAACCAGCAAAGTGAATAACACCTGTTGGTTCTTCTTGCTTGAAAATATCTCTGAGAGTATCAGTGTCTCGGATATCAGCCTCATAGAAAGGCACTTCAACTCCTGTAATTCTCTCAACAACTTCTAAACTTCTTCTGTTACTATTAACAAGGTTATCCACCACAACAACCTGATGACCTGCTTGGATTAACTCAATAACTGTGTGGGTTCCGATAAAACCTGCTCCACCTGTTACCAAAATCTTTTCTTGCATCTTATTTCCTCGATTCTCGGATTTTTTCTTATTTTACCATTTTTGATAGGGAATGTCATTTACCATCCTAGAGGGGAAGCTAAAATTTCAGTAAAATCTTATTCGTTTTTTAGTTGCTTGACATAGTTCTCAATTGGGTAGTTTAGAGGGTCCAAGGTCAATTCCCTGCCTTGGATCAGTTGAGCTAGATGGTAGCCAATGATGGGACCAGTTGTGAGGCCCGATGAACCTAGTCCACTAGCCGCATAGACACCTGCTAAATCAGGTACTTGCCCAAAAAACGGGGAGAAATCACTGGTATAGGCACGGGTTCCCACACGTTCACCTGATGATTTCGCTTCTGCTAGGGTTGGGTAGTGAGACAAGGCTGCCTCCTCCATTTGTTGGAGCAAGCTTTCATCTACTGTCAAATCAAATCCCATGTCATTTTCATGGGTAGCGCCTAATGACAATTTCCCACCTGCAAAAGGAATCAAATCCCACTCCCCTTCTGGCATAACAACAGGGTAATCTTCCATGTCTTGGGCAAGTTGATAATCTCGGAGTTGTCCTTTTTGAGGACGGACATCCACAGCATAACCCAAGGGTTCTAACAAGTCCCCCAACCAAGCTCCCGTCGCCAAAATGACCTGTTCAAACACCTCTTCACCAATCTGGTAACCTGATGATAAAGGTGTCAGACTCACTTTTTCTTTGACCAGCTTGACCTGACTGGCTTCTAGCAAACGAGTAACTAAGAGTTGGCCATCTACTCTCGCTCCACCAGAAGCATAGAGCAGGCGGTCAAATCCCTGCAAGCCAGGGAATAATTTATTAGCTGAGGCTTGATCCAAAATAGCTAACTGCCCTATCAAGGGAGACTCTTCTCTGCGCTGGAGGGCCAATTCATAGAGTTCTTCCAACTTAGATTCATCCTTTTTCAAGAGAAAAACTCCCGAACGCTGGTAAAAGTCAATTTCCTGACCTGACTTCTCTAAATCAGCCAACAAATCTATATAAAAGTCAGCCCCCAAGCGCGCCATCTTGTACCAGGCTTTATTACGGCGTTTTGAAAACCAAGGACTAATAATTCCTGCTGCAGCCTTGGTAGCCTGACCTTGTCCATGGTCAAAAACGGTCACCTCTAGGTCACTTTCTTTCGAGAGATAGTAGGCAGCTGTTGCCCCCACAATCCCTGCTCCGATAATGGCAACTTTTTTCATTGTCTTCACCTTCTAACTATATATGGTGGAAAGGATTGGTTGATGCCTGACTAGGTAAAATATCAATAGACCATCCTTTCTCTTCCTTCCATTGAGTAAGGAGTGCAGCGATTTTTTCCACAAAAAGCACTTCTATATAATGTCCTGGGTCCAATGCCAACAGGCCATCAGACAGCATATCCTGAGCTGTGTGATAGTAGATATCGCCAGTGATATAGACATCTGCCCCCTTAGCTAAGGCGTCCTTATAGAATGACTGCCCGCTACCACCACAGATGGCCACTCTTGAAATAGGCTTCTGTAAATCACTCTCTTGATAATGCACCATTCGAAGACTATCTAGACCAAAGACTTGCTTGACATGCTGGGCCAAGTCCCAAAATGTCTGAGGCTGAATATTCCCAATACGACCAATTCCACGTTCAGGACCTGTCTCCTGCAGATAGGTCGTCTCCTCAATGCCTAGCATCTGGCAGAACCAGTCATTGAGACCATTTTCAACGATGTCAATATTGGTATGGCTAACATAAACTGCAATGTCATGCTTAATCAGGTCAATGTAAATCTGATTTTGCGGACGGTTGGCAACCAAGTCCTTGATCGGACGAAAAATCGGCGCGTGCTTGACGATAATCAAATCCACACCCTTTTCAATGGCTTCAGCCACCGTCTCTTCACGAATGTCGAGGGCAACCATGACCCTTTGAATATCCTTGTCTAAAGTGCCGATTTGCAAACCATGACTGTCACCCTCCATAGAAAATTCCTGAGGGCAAAAGGCTTCATACGCATTAATCACTTCACTTGCTAGCATGGAGAACCTCCTTGATAGCTTGAATTTTATCTACTAGAACTTGACATTCCTCCAGATTTTTTTCTGGGATTTGTCCGAGGGCAAACTCTAGCTTAACAGCTTCTTTTTGCCATTTTTGGACAAAGACTGGGCTGACTTCTTTGGACAAAAAAGGACCAAATCGGATATCCCTGGCTGATAGCTTCATTTGTCCTGCTTCCACTACCAAAATCTCGTAGAACTTGCCAGCTTCTTCTAAGATGCTTTCAGCTACAATCTGAAAACCATTGTCTTGCAACCAGATACGCAAATCATCTTCACGATTATTGGGTTGGAGAATCAAACGCTCTACATTAGCCAGCTTGTCCAAGCCCTCTTCCAATATCCTAGCAATCAAACGGCCTCCCATACCTGCAATGGTGATGACCGATACCTGATCTGCCTCTTCAAAGGCTGCCAAGCCATTGGCTAAACGTACTTGGATTTTCTCCTTTAAGCCATGAGCCTCAACATTTTTAACCGCAGATTGGTAGGGACCTTCCACCACCTCCCCTGCAATAGCTCCTTCGATTTGGCCTCTCTCAACCAACTCAATTGGCAGATAAGCATGGTCACTCCCCACATCTAGTAAAATGGCTCCCTGTGGCACAAAGGAAGCCACTAATTCTAATCTCTTTGAAATCATCTTCTCTCACTTTTCAAAACTCTATTACCTCTTATTATACCACATTTCAACTAGCAATCCTGCACCTAAAAAGACCGCAATCCACAGATTGCAGTCTTTCTTTATTTTCTGGCTTGATAGCGACTAGTCAGGATGAAAATCACGGTAAAGACCAACATCATGACCCCATAAACAGGCAGTGTTTGCCCAGTTAAGGTCGAAATTTCAAGCAGTTTTTGGATTCTTGGGAAGAGAGCTGTGGCTAAGAAGCCTCCCACAGACCAGACAATCAAGAGGACTCGCCAGAGGGTAAATGGCATGCAGGCTCTAAATACGGATAAGAAACCAATAGACCCAAGCAGATAATAGAGGAGGGTTGAGATTTCTAACTCAGACCAACCTTGACTACTTCCGAATAGTTTCACAAAAAGAACGCTGAACACAACCATAAGGGCGCTTGGTAGGGCACGAAGCATGGATCTTCTGAGGAAGTTTGGCTCAACAGGTTTGATATTTCGCTCAAAAGTCAGAACGAATGGTGGGAAACCTTCCACGAATTGGTCAATCATGGTAATCTGGATCGGAATGAAAGGGAAGATTAAGATCCACTCAGACCGTCCTAGAAGTACGCTGGCGATACAGATGACTGCGAGTAAGAAAGAGTAGATGGTTTTTATCAAGAAAATCGGTGCAATGTGGGCGATGTTATTGACCACCCGACGGCCTTCAAAGAGAATCTCAGGAACATCATTAAAGTCTGAGTTCAAGAGAACCAGATTAGCAATCTGACGAGTCGCTGGATCTCCTTCCGCCATCACGATAGAACAATCCGCCTCACGAAGGGCCAGGATATCATTGACTCCATCCCCTGTCATAGCTGTTGTATGCCCTGCTTTTTTCAGCGTTTGGATGATGAGTTTCTTTTGATGAGGGGAAACACGTCCGAAAATAGCTGTCTCCTCAGCCATAGCAACCAATTCCTCATCCGTGATTTTTGAGCAATCGACATAGCTGTGATAGTCCGCAAAACCAGCCTTCTGGGCAATGCTGGATACCGTAACTGGATTGTCACCAGAGATAATCTTGAGCCCCACTTCCTGAGAACGGAGATAGTCCAGCGTCTCTGCTGCTCCTTCCCGAATAGGGTCCAAGATTTCCAGCAAGGCTAGAGCCTGAATATCAGATGGCTTTTGTGGCTTGTGATGGTCAAGTTTTTCTTGACTGAGCGCTAACACCAAGACACGAGAGCCTCGTTCAAGAGCTTCTCTAGCTTCAGGAACTTCAGCATCCAACAACATCTCAGGTGCCCCTAAGAAAACTGTTCCCAAACCTTCTAACTCCATGGCTCCCCACTTGCGGTCGCTTGAGAAAGGCAGATTAGAGATCATAGGATAGACTACCTGACCTTGGAAACGCTGGCGAATAGCTTGAGCTGTTGGATTTTTATCCTCACTATGGGCCATATAGCTTGTCAGGATACTGGCAATAGCCTCATCACCATAAGTTTCCGTCAGCGGAAGAACAGCCTCCACCTGCATCTTTCCTTGGGTGATGGTGCCCGTCTTGTCCAAACAGAGCATATCCACGCGCGCCAAGGTCTCAACAGAATACATCTCCTGCACCAAGACCTTTTTCAAGCCCAGTTTGATCACTGCAGTCAAGAGAGAAGTAATGGTCAAAAGGGCAATTCCCTTGGGCAACATTCCCAAAAGGGCTGTCGACGAATTTACAACGGATGACTTGAGAGGCAGGCCTTTTAACATCAAGGCTTCTAGCAAGAGAGCCAGACCAAAAGGAATGATAATCTTTCCAGTAAAACCTGCTAACTTGTCCAGCGATTTCATGATACGTGAGTTGATCGGTTTAACGGTCTTGGCTTCCAGCATGAGTTTAGCAGCATAGTTGTCTGCCCCGACATGGTGGACTTGAGCCAAAACTGACCCACTGGCTAGGAAACTTCCAGACAAAAGCAAGGCATCAACTTCCTTTTGCACCAAATCACTTTCCCCTGTCAACATGGCTTCATTGACTTCCGCAAATCCTTCCAGAACTAAGGCATCACTGGGAATCTGCTCCCCAGCAGACAAACGAATGACCTCTCCTAGCACCAATTCTTCAGGATTGAGGGCAACTTCCTGTCCATCACGAATGGTTTTGACCTTTTCCTTGGTCATGAGATTGAGCTTATCGACCATGTGTTTAGCCCGCAGCTCGGTCACAATACCAGAAAAAGCGTTAAAGCAGATAACAGCAAAGAAGACTAGATTGCTCCAAGCCTGCACGAAGGCTAGTGCCAAAGCAATGGCAAAGTTCAAAGCATTAAAAAGGGTAAAGACATTTCGTTTAACGATTTGCCAAGTGCTGGTACTAGCCGATGCGGTAAAATCATTGACTAAGCCCTTAGCCTGTCTTTCCTTGACTTCTCTTTGGGTTAACCCCATAATCTTATTTTTATCCATAAGTTCTATCATATCATTTTTTCTAAAAGAATTCTAATCTCATCCCAAATATGGACCTGGTCAAGGGAAAAGGGAAAAGTTTGCCAGCCCTCCTTTGATAAGGTATAATAATAACAAGAAAACAATCGAAGGAGATCGCATGTTTTATACTTATTTACGTGGATTGGTTGTCTTGCTCCTATGGTCCATCAATGGCAATGCCCACTATCATAATACTGATAAAATTCCTAATCAAGATGAAAATTATATTCTGGTTGCGCCTCACCGTACCTGGTGGGATCCTGTTTACATGGCCTTTGCGACCAAGCCAAAACAATTCATCTTTATGGCCAAAAAAGAGCTCTTTACCAACCGTATCTTTGGCTGGTGGATTCGTATGTGTGGCGCCTTTCCTATCGACCGTGAAAATCCAAGTGCTTCAGCCATCAAATATCCTATCAATGTTCTTAAAAAAAGTGACCGCTCTCTCATCATGTTTCCAAGTGGAAGCCGTCACTCAAACGATGTTAAAGGTGGCGTAGCCCTGATTGCCAAGATGGCCAAGGTCCGAATCATGCCGGTTACCTACACAGGTCCTATGACTTTGAAGGGCTTGGTTAGCCGTGAGCGTGTCGATATGAACTTTGGAAATCCAATCGATATCTCAGATATCAAGAAAATGAATGATGAAGGCATTGAAACAGTCGCCAATCGTATCCAAACAGAGTTTCAACGTCTGGACCAAGAAACCAAACAATGGCACAATAATAAAAAACCGAACCCACTCTGGTGGTTTATCCGCATCCCTGCCCTCATCCTTGCCATTATCCTTGCTATCTTAACCATCATCTTTAGCTTTATCGCAAGCTTCATCTGGAATCCAGATAAGAAAAGAGAAAAACTTAGTTAAATACAACAATCCCTTGGCAAAAGCCAAGGGATAAATCTTTTACTTGATTTTCCATTTTTGGGCCAACCAGCTAGAAAAGGCTAGAAATCGTTCAGACACTTGCTCATGGTGCCCATAAGGATCAAAGACAAACTGGCCTTTCGGATAGCGTTTTTGAAGACTGGTATGGATCTGCTCAGCATAGACTGGTGCTTGAGCCAGGCGATTGCTATGATGGACTCCTTCTGTTTGACCATTCTGTAAATACAGCAAACAGTCCAAATTTTCCACCTTTTCTTCCCTACAGTAAGTTACAAAATCAGGATACCAAAAGGAACCGCAGATTGAAAAGACACAGGAAACCTTGTCAAAACTGAAAAGACTGTAGACTGCCGCCAAACCACCTAGTGAATAACCTCCATAAGCAAGGCGAGTTTCGTCCAGGCGATAAAGCGACTGCAACTTATCTAAAAGACCTCCAAATAAATGATCATGATAGGCGTTGGCCTGACCTCCAAAATCTGGAGCTCCATCTCTCAGAGCCGATATCGACCAGGGAGTGTAGTCGTCTAGGCGATTTTTAGAGGTCAAGCCCACTAAAATCACAGATTCGGAAAGGGACGATAGGAAATCCAAGTTTCCATCATTCAATAAAATCGCCGGATAGGTTTGATTGGGGTCGTAGTTAGAAGGAAGGCTGATTTTGACTTGAATTCCTTCCCAATTAAACTCATTATTTATTGATAAAGTCATTGATTTTCTCAAGGGAATCAATCACTGCTGGACCATAATCCATCAACTCATCGTAAGATATAGTCATGATTTTTTGATTCTTAATTGCAGGAACACTTTCCAAAACAGCATTTGCCTTCATCAACTCTACAGCGCTGGCATCCAATTTTTTATTGCGGTCGCTGGTTACATAGATAATCAACTCAGGATCCATTGACACAAGATTTTCCAAGGTCAAGCCTGATGTTCCCGTAGCAACGTTGGTATAACCAAGTTGGTTCAGCAAACTTTCTTGCAAAGCAGACTTGTAGGCACCGAAGGTTTGATCATTATAAGCAACCATAATCAAAGCCTTTTTCTTTTCACCTTGACTTGCTGGATTTGCTTTCTTAACAGCGTCAATTTTAGTTTGTAATTGGGCTGCGTATTCATTAGCCTTGTCCTGAACATTAAAAATCATTCCAAGATTTTTGACATCTTCTACGATATTCCCCAAATCTTGCTGAATCGTTGAGAGAGAAGCTTTTTGCGTATAGACTGGGATTTTGTTTTCATTCCAAGTGCTAACTGTCCCCAAGGATTTTTCAGAAAACATCATGTTTCGACCCATCACAGCTTCTGGCTCATAAGAAAGGACTGTCTCTTGTGAGACTGTTTTTTTATCCCCAATTTGAGGAATAGTCGCAATCGCGTCCTTGTATTTATCCGTCACAGCATTGTCTGGATTGAGCATGCCAACAATTTTATCCTTCAACCCCAACTCCAATAAGATTTCAGTGGTTGAAAGATTGTTGGTGATAACTTTTTCAGGTGCCTTGTCAAAGACTTGTTCGACTTCATTCCCTTTCGCATCATAGGTTTTGACCGTTAGTGGATAAGTCGTCTCTGTACTGGCCTTTTGACTTGTTTCTGTACTAGACTGTGTGGTAGCTTTTTCTGTAGTAGTGTTACCACAAGCTGCCAAAGTTAAGGTAGCTACTGTTACCAGTAAAATGCTTAGTGTTTTTTTCATTTTGTTTTCCTTTTCATTCTTATAAATAGTGAATCATGGCTTGCTGATCCTCGGTCCAAGTAACCTGACTTTGAACTCCGTATACAGTTTGCAATGACTCAGGGGTGATGGTCTCCTTTGGAGTCCCTTGGTAAAGGATTTCTCCCTCTTTCATCAGATAGAGATAATCCGAATAGCGACAAGCAAGTTGAATATCATGCAGGACAGCTAGAACATTGACCTTGAGACTCTTCACAATGGCCAGCAAGTCTAGCTGGTACTTGATATCCAAGTGATTGGTTGGTTCATCCAGGAGCAAGAGAGTCGGTTCTTGCGCCAAGGCACGGGCTAGTAAGACTCGCTGTTTCTCTCCCCCTGACAGAGACGAATAGAGACGAGTTTTCTTCTCAAGCATATCCACCTTAACGAGGGCATCTTGAACGAGGGCATAATCCCTTTCCTTTTCCTTCTGTAAAAAAGAGAGGTGGGGAGTTCTTCCCAGCAAGACGATTTCCTCAACTGTACAATCAAACTGCAATTGATTAAACTGGGTGACAACTGCCATTTGCTTGGCTGTTTCTTTGATTGACCACTGCTCCAGAGGCTTTCCATCTAGGCTTATCAAGCCTTTGTCCGCCTTTTCCTGACGATAGAGGAGTTTCAGCAGGCTGGTTTTTCCACTTCCATTTGGCCCTAATATCGTGTGAAATTGATTCCCTTTAACCTTAAGAGAGACTCCTTTGAGGATTTTTTTCTCCCCTAGTCCAAAATGGATGTCCTGACAAATCAAATCCATATCAACCCCTCACCTCCCTTCGCCTACCTCCAACAATGTAGATAAAGAAGGGAGCACCTACTAAGGCTGTGAAAATACCAATAGGAAGCTCTGCGTTTGGAATGATGATACGAGAGAGTACGTCTGCCCAGATGACAAAGAGGGCACCTAGCAAGGTTGCAACAGGAAAAAGTCTCTTGTAATTCGTTCCTACTAACCCTCGAGCTAAGTGAGGAGTAATCAGACCGACAAATCCAATAATCCCACAGGTTGCCACTAAGACTGCTGTCAGCACAGCCACCATTGTCACATAAAGATACCAATAAAAGCGTAAGGGAATCCCCAAAGTTAAAGCAGCCTCATCTCCCATCATCATCGCATTGAAAACACGATACTGAGTAGAGAAAAATAGAAAGGCTATTCCTACTACCATAGTTGGCAGGACCAAGTCTGCCCAGGAAGTCCCAGCGAGCGAGCCCATGGTCCAAAACTTAATGGTCATCACACTGTCCGCATTAGCGCCAACTGAGATAATAAAGTTTGAAAAAGCCAGAAAGAGAGCGTTGACCACCGTTCCTGATAAGATCAGACTGGAAGTCGTCATCCTTCCCTGCATAGAGGCAATGATGAGGACAGCAATTGTTGCCAAAATAGCTCCAAGAAAAGCTCCAAGGCTAATCATCACTTTTAAACCAAGAATGATGCTCAAGGTTGCCCCTAGAGTTGCACCCGCAGATATTCCTAAGACATAAGGCTCAGCGATGGGATTGTTCACTGTAGACTGCATCACACTACCACACATAGAAAGGCCTGCTCCTACTATCAAACCTAACAATACTCGGGGGAATCTCATGTTCCATACAATGGCAAGAGTAGACTTGGAAACCTCTCCTATCTCAAGAGGAATCCCCAATCTATTCAAAATAATCCGATAGGTATCTCCTAGATCAATCGCAACGGATCCCATTGAAACTGCTAGAAAGAGAGAAATCCCTAAAATACCTAGCAAAATAACTAAAAGTAACACAAATTGCTGGTCTTGTCGGCTTCCAGAAAATTTGGAAAGCATGCAAACCTCCTTTGATAGAATCTTAAAAATTTAGAAAATTCTCATGAAAAGTATACCATATTTTCAACAATGTAACAAGATGAGAACAAATGAATATAGTTGGTTTTATAGTGCTAGGAACCGTAAGTAAAGATAATACTTGAGTATATCGAGGTAAGGCGACAACATAAAAAGCCCTCTGAAAATCAGAGAGCTGATTTAAGCTCGTGCTAAAATCCTAGTGAAACAAAAAAATCTACACGATCAGAAAAGTCTCTATCGTGCCATTTTCATACATGATGTATAGTCCAAGTAGAATGAATACTAAGGGCACAATGATTCGCTCGTATTTTTCAATTGTCTCGAATATTAAGGGAATAGAGGATAACACCCGGCTAATCTCGCATAAGATAATTATGCCGATTACAAACACAAGCAAGGCCACGAGGGTCTGTGACCAATCTAACGAAGCAAAATAAGGTATATAGATACCTAAATTATCTCCGCCAGACGCAATTGTCAGCAATGTAACTGTCCAAAACAGTTGATTTGCCTTGCTTTGTTCTAATCTTTCAATAATTTCTTCCTCTTCTTCCTCTTCTTCCTCACCTTCTCCAACAATTGCAAAGCGAATCCCTAAATAGATAGGGATTAAACCAAGCAATCCAACCATCCATTCTTCAGGCACGAAATTAACGACATAAGCAGCAACTAAACTCGCCCCTACAAGTAAGCCTGTGCCTAGATATTGCCCCGCATAAATATGCCATTTTTGTTTATTCTGTGATAGCTGTGCAAATAAAATAAATAAAATAATTAAATAATCGATACTGGTGGAAATATAAACACCAATAGCAGATATGATTGTCTGTCCCATAAAAACCTCCTGTATTGGTCAGTAATAAATCAGCAGATTTTAGGAGAGCACAGACACATTAATTTAGCTATCGCTAGTGGGTAATTTCGAACATAGGAAAGCATTTTACTCCTCCTCAAAACGTAGTTACAAAGTAATTTCTAACTGGAATTCGGTGACTACTTCCATGTAAAGTATAACATACTATACTTTACTTCGTAAAGTGTGGGCTCTCCGAAGGGGCTTGCAGACAGCTACTCGGCTTTTCAAGCCGAGTAGCTGCGCACCCTTATGGTGTAATTAGCTGATACCATTTGAGGTTTTTGTAGTCTCCAAAATTGTGACCGATAAAACCTCAATAAAAAAGCCCTCTGAAGTCAGAGAGCTGATTTGAGATTAGGGTAAAATCCTAGTGAAAAAGATGAAACTCCTTGTGTTCATCGAACACTGTGTCATTTCCCTATTTTCATACGGATTTCTTACGCCCTTAGCATCATAATTCTTGCTAGATAAACCGTTTATAGACTAGGCGACGAGGCGAAGGTTGTACTAATGGTACATCGAGCCGAAGCCAACGAAGTATAGAAACGGTTTAGACGCAAGATTAACGACGAAGTCCTAGAGAGTTGATTAACTCACGGTAACGGTTAACGTCGTTTTTACGCAAGTATGCAAGCAAGTTACGACGGCGACCGATTTTCTTCATCAAGCCACGGTAAGTAGCGTGGTCTTTTTTGTGTTGTTTGATGTGTTCGTTAAGGTGGTTGATTTCCCAAGTAAGGACAGCAACTTGAACCTCTACTGAACCTGTATCACCTTCGTGACGTGCATATTGTGCGATGATTTCATTTTTTTTCTCTTTTGAGATTGCCATGATGTTTCTCCTTTTTATTTGGCTTCATCCGAGTGACAGGTTGGCATGCCTGCAACCAAGAAGAAGTTATTTGTCTTTACGACAATCCCTATTCTACCAATAACTAACATCTTTGTCAACAGATTTACTTTCTTTCTCTTTGCTTCACTAACACAATTAAGATTGTCAATTTCTGCTAATATTACCATAGCTGATTACCAACGCCTTTCCAACAAGGAAATTCAAAAAAATCTACAAATATCTTGAAAATTTTCACAATCATGCTATAATAATCCATAGAGACAAGTCACTTAGTCCCTTTCTACTAGAGAGTGCGTGGTTGCTGAAAACGCATAGAAAGCCTAAACTGATACTACTCTTGAGTTTTTTTATGAAAACATAAAACGGTGGCCACGTTAGAGCCAATCAGAGGTGTCCCTCTTTTTTGAGGAACATAAATGAAGGTGGAACCACGTTGCGACGTCCTTTCGAGGATGTCGCAATTTTTTATGAGGAGGCTAACTATGGAGTTGCAAGAATTAGTGGAGCGCAGTTGTGCAATCCGACAAGCTTATCACAAACTGGAAGTTAAGCATCATGATTCCAAGTGGACGGTAGAAGAAGACCTCTTGGCTTTGTCTAATGATATTGGAAATTTCCAACGACTAGTGATGACCAAGCAAGGACGCTACTATGATGAAACACCTTACACACTGGAACAAAAACTTTCAGAAAATATCTGGTGGCTAGTAGAACTTTCTCAACGTCTGGATATAGACATTCTGACGGAAATGGAAAACTTCCTCTCTGATAAAGAAAAGCAATTGAACATTAAGACTAGGAAGTAGTCTGCAAAAAAGTCAATGCTTAGAAACTATGAAATAATAATAAGGAGAACATCATGATTAACATTACTTTCCCAGATGGCGCTGTTCGTGAATTCGAATCTGGCGTTACTACTTTTGAAATTGCCCAATCTATCAGCAATTCCCTAGCTAAAAAGGCCTTGGCTGGTAAATTCAACGGCAAACTCATCGACACTACTCGTGCTATCACTGAAGATGGAAGCATCGAAATCGTGACACCTGATCACGAAGATGCCCTTCCAATCTTGCGTCACTCTGCTGCTCACTTGTTTGCCCAAGCAGCTCGTCGTCTTTTCCCAGACATTCACTTGGGAGTTGGTCCAGCCATCGAAGATGGTTTCTACTACGATACTGACAACACAGCTGGTCAAATTTCTAACGAGGACCTTCCTCGTATTGAAGAAGAAATGCAAAAAATCGTCAAAGAAAACTTCCCATCAATCCGTGAAGAAGTTACTAAAGACGAGGCACGTGAAATCTTCAAGAATGACCCTTACAAGTTGGAATTGATTGAAGAACACTCTGAAGACGAGGGCGGTTTGACTATCTACCGTCAGGGTGAATACGTGGACCTTTGCCGTGGTCCTCACGTCCCATCAACAGGCCGTATCCAAATCTTCCACCTTCTTAACGTAGCTGGTGCTTACTGGCGTGGAAATAGCGACAACGCTATGATGCAACGTATCTATGGTACAGCTTGGTTTGACAAGAAAGACTTGAAAAACTACCTTCAAATGCGTGAAGAAGCTAAGGAACGTGACCACCGTAAACTTGGTAAAGAGCTTGATTTATTCATGATTTCTCAAGAGGTTGGACAAGGACTTCCATTCTGGTTGCCAAATGGTGCAACTATCCGTCGTGAATTGGAACGCTACATCGTAGACAAAGAGTTGGCTTCTGGTTACCAACACGTCTACACTCCACCGCTTGCTTCTGTTGAACTTTACAAGACTTCTGGTCACTGGGATCATTACCAAGAAGACATGTTCCCAACTATGGACATGGGTGACGGGGAAGAATTTGTCCTTCGTCCAATGAACTGCCCACACCACATCCAAGTCTTCAAACACCATGTTCACTCATACCGTGAGTTGCCAATCCGTATCGCTGAAATCGGTATGATGCACCGCTATGAGAAATCAGGTGCTCTAACAGGTCTTCAACGCGTGCGTGAGATGTCGCTCAACGACGGTCACCTCTTCGTTACTCCAGAACAAATCCAAGAAGAGTTCCAACGCGCCCTTCAGTTGATTATCGATGTTTATGAAGATTTCAACTTGAATGAATACCGCTTCCGCCTCTCTCTTCGTGACCCAGAGGACAAGGAAAAATACTTCGATAACGACCAAATGTGGGAAAATGCCCAAACTATGCTTCGTGCAGCTCTTGATGAAATGGGTGTGGACTACTTTGAAGCCGAAGGTGAAGCAGCCTTCTACGGACCAAAATTGGATATCCAGGTTAAGACTGCCCTTGGTAAAGAAGAAACCCTTTCTACTATCCAGCTTGACTTCTTGCTTCCAGAACGCTTCGACCTTAAATACATCGGAGCTGATGGTGAAGAGCACCGTCCAGTTATGATCCACCGTGGGGTTATCTCAACTATGGAACGCTTCACTGCTATCTTGATTGAAAACTACAAGGGTGCCTTCCCAACATGGCTTGCACCACACCAAGTAACCCTCATCCCAGTATCTAACGAAAAACACGTGGACTACGCATGGGAAGTAGCTAAAAAACTCCGTGACCGTGGTGTCCGTGCAGACGTAGATGAACGAAATGAAAAAATGCAGTTCAAGATCCGTGCTTCACAAACCAGCAAGATTCCTTACCAATTGATCGTTGGGGACAAGGAAATGGAAGACGGAACAGTAAACGTTCGTCGCTACGGCCAAAAAGAAACACAAACTGTCTCAGTTGATGACTTTGTTCAAGCTATCCTAGCTGATATCGCCAACAAATCACGCGTTGAGAAATAAAACAATCACAGTCTGAGAAACATTTTCAGAGCCAGAAAAAGCAACAACTATTTCAGCTGTTGCTTTTTATATTTTTACTCAATGAAAATCAAAAAGCAAACTAGGAAGCTAGCCGCAAGCTGTACTTGAGTACGGTAAGGCGACGCTGACGTGGTTTGAAGAGATTTTCGAAGAGTATTATTTAATCCGAGCTAGTAGTGATTGACCAAACCACCACACAAGATTTGCTTTCATGAGTTAGATAAGATCAATATCCTCAATCCTTGTCTGCTTCATTTTCTTTTACGAGATCTTTTTGTGAATCCTTTTCAGAGAGTTTTTGATCGATATACTTGTTAATGGTTTCATAAAATTCCTTGGTCATCTCACCGTCTAATTTTGTCGAATTATGGACTTGATTGACTTTTAATTGAACAGATTGAATACCGTAAGAGGCTTGTTTTTGGTGGAGCGTTTCTAATTCTTCTTCTGAAATCGGATCTCCAACAACCGTCAAGACCAATTCATTGTTCCTTGACTTGTAGACTTGATTAATAACCGTGCGATTGGCGAACTCTTTTCCTACAAACTGTTTGATTCCTTCTTTTCGCGCTTGATCTATCGTCAGAGTGACTGCTGAATAACTAGCCGGAAGAATCAATAATACAATCAAGGATATCAACCCAATTCTCATTTTAATGTTTAGCTCTTTAAATGAACTTAAGGGAGATTTTCTCATCATAATTCTTGTTCCAACAATGTTGATTAGCATGATAAAAACACAGTTGATTAAGAAAAGATAGAGAGCTCCAAATAAAAATCGTACATTTCCATTAGCTAAACCGTAACCTGCAGTACAGATAGGTGGCATCAGAGCTGTTGCAATGGCTACTCCTGGCACGATATTGTTTGCTTCTTTTTTCCTTGACCCAATTACACCTGCTATCCCACCAGCAATAGCAATGAGAACATCCCAAATGGTTGGAGAGGTTCGTGCAATCAATTCGCTACTTTCATAAGATAAGGGAGAAATCCAGAAATACAGAGCCGAGACAAGCAAGCTGACCAATACTTGAGTAAATAAAACCTCTAGAGATTGCTTGATTAAACGCGTATCAAAAATAGCTAAACCAAACCCCAGTCCAACAATCGGTGTCATAAGAGGAGAAATCAGCATGGCTCCAATAATGACAGCTGTTGAATTCATATTTAGGCCGATAGAGGCAATAAAAATCGCACACATCAAAATCACTGTATCTCTTAATCGAACATGAAGATCATCATATAATTTCTCACGGTATTCACGTGTTGAATAGTTTCCGGTCATTGGTTACTCCTTTTATGTCATATAATCTTGTTTCTGCATGGATGATGGTAGAGAGACTTCTGTCCAATCTTACATATTTTTCTTCTCACTTGTTATTCTTTTGAACATTATCTTTTAAATATCCGTCATTCCATCCTTAACATTATATCAAAAATTTTACAGTCTTTCTCTGAAGAAATCTATCAATTGAACAGATAGAGGAAGCAAGAAATTTTTGTTTCCTTATCCGAAGAAGGAAAAAAGGTATCTCCTGAACCTTGATACTATGCATTTTATTCTTTATAATTTAGCTATTTCAAAATTACAAGTTCTCCATTCTTAATTTCCCAAACTTGGTCAAACTTACTTAATAATTCGTTTTGGCGATGTAAAGTAACAATGACGGCACTTGGTAGTTCCAGAACTCTTTCCAATTCCATTTTAAACTGATTAGTATCCAAGGCAGAGAAAGGTTCGTCTAGGATAAGCAATGGATTTTTACGATTTTCCTCACGATTTAAATACATTCGTTGTTGCTGACCACCTGACAGGGATTGTGGTGGAATTTTTTCAAATTCTTCTTCTCTGAATTTTGCATCGAAACTATTGAATAGCGTTACATTATTTTCATAACTCGAAATAAATGTATGTTCTTGTTGTAGAATCATACCGAATCTTCCCCAAAGATGGTCCAAAACAAGCCCATCTAGCACAATCTGTCCTTCAAAATCTTCATCTGTTCCATTTAAAATGTTGAGCAGACTACTTTTCCCAGACCCATTCTTACCAATAAGCGCAATTTTATCCCCTTTTTGAATCGTAGCGGAAGTAATTATCAATTTTGATTCTCCCAATTGCTTGGAAATATTTTTCAAACTAATCATATCAAAAGAATGTTGAGGTGCTTGAACTGAAACAGGTCTCCCAACAATGTTTTGAAAACTCTTGATTACAGGCTTTACAGACTCTAACATTTGTAAATCATAAAGGATTTCCTGTATTGGCTCAGAAAAAGCATTAATATATCCGAAACTCGCCACCACCTCAGGAATACCAAGTTGCTGATGAGATAGAGAGTAGGCTAAATAAATAAACAGAACAAGACTAATAAATTCAAAAGAAACACCTGTCAATAAGATGCCTGTAATTTTTGTCAAACCATACTTAAAATACTTATCCTGCAAATTCTTTAGAGAACTCTTTTGTTGATTCAAAAAATGCGACATAGTTAGTTTATTTACCAAATGATGTCCCATGAGCAAATCCTCCAAAGTTCGATAGTAATCTCCTTGTTTTTTCAAGTAAACCTGTCTACGATTAGCGGTCAACTTCCCAACGATTTTAGGAATTTGAATACTAATTCCAGTAGAAAAGATTAAAATCAGTGATACAATAGGATTAATTGTTCTGCTAATAATGAAAGCGTAAATGATGATACGTAAAATTTGTTTGATAAAACTCATCAATGGAGGAAGGTAGTCCTTTTCCAACGAATCTAGGTCATTCGATTGATAGGAAATATACTCTGCTACTGTTTTCTGCTTGAAATCGTGGTGACTGAGTCCCAGAAGTGAACGAAACCACTCATTTTTCAAAGTAGTCGAAAAGATAATCCCCTGCTTCCAATCAAGTATCATTTGGATATAGTTACAACTCAAATAGCCTGCCACTGACATAGAGTAACCATATAGAGCTACTTGATAATCCCCTTTGATTAATGCCTGCGTGAAATACGGTAACAAAGCTGTGCAGATATTCGATACTACACCAAAAAGAAAATTAAAGAAGAGATACCATCTAATAGTTTTAAGATATGGTAGCATATACGATACTCCTTGCTAATGCGTTTTTTTACATATCGCAGAACAATCTCTACTATTCCCTGTTTCAGATAGTGCGATACTCGGACATTGAGTGCAATAATTGTAAATCACACAAGTACTGCAGTTTTTACTATCATTCAAAATATAATTTGCTATTTTGTAAAATATAGGTCTATCCCATGTTTCTTTGATAGATGTAAAATGAATATTTTCAATACTTCTATTATAAAGAGAACAAGGCTGAACTGCACCTAGATATGTTGTAAAAAGAGATAACTGTACTGAACTACAAGTTAGAAAAATTCCTGATTTATCAATAAAATTAACACCATTAATTCAATATCTTTTTGTAAAGACAGTATATCACTTTATAAATTCAATTATTTTTCGTCCCACATCTGCACTATATACCATTATTTAAATATGACTCTAATATTTTTCTTAAATGCTCATCGTATCGGTTAGCAAGTTTTTCACATTCTGCTACACGCATAAAACCAATTATTTTTCTCATTTTTAATATTGACTGTGTTGTCTGATTTTTCTTAAATTCGTAAAAAGCACATGCATATTTAAAAATTAACCGTTCATAAATCTCAGATTCATCAAAATAAAACTGAGAAATTTTTTTCTCAAAGTATTTTGCATCCACAAGATGATCTCTTTCAATACAAATAATAAGTGCATTTAGAACCATACTAGCAATCACTCTTCTATAGCTTGGTATATCGTGATAAAACTCTGTTCTATGCAACATCTCTTTTGATAATAGTAGAAAAGTAGCATGATTAAAAATATACATGATATTTCCAAATAACAAAATTTCAAACACACCCCAATAATCCACACCGAACAAATAATCAGTTATTCTTTTTATATCCGTGTCATTGAAACAGTCTTCTTTTGATAATTCTTGAAGTTTGATTTTTAAAAAAACTATTTCCATCTCAGAAAAAAGAGATGAATTATTATTTTCTATACGTTTAATCAATAATTTATGTAATTTTGCCACATTTCGATTAAGGAAACATTGTTTAACTTCATCTATTGTTTGGTAGAAACGATCTCTTTTAAAATCATTAGTTGCATACATGAATTCTTCAATAGGGACATTTATTTGTTCAAGTGCTATCAGAAATTTTGTAATAGTCAGATCTGTCTCTCCTTTTTCAAATCGAGATAACTGTGAACGTGATATCCCTTTGTTTTCTATATCTCTAAGAGAAATTTTTCTTGATTCTCTAAATACCTTATATGTCTCTCCGAATTTCTTTAACATAGTACACCTCCTTTAGCAAATATGGGACAACTGCAAAATAAACTTTCCTATGTGATAAAATGTAATTAAATTATACCATATAATTAAGTTAAGCGATGTTTTGTTCAAGGAGATTTCACATAAATATTCCAGTAAAAAATTCATGATGGCTTTACTGGAAATCATTATAATTATTACCTTATATTTACCGCTTTGCTGTATCCAACTAAAAAAGTAACTGAAAATCTTGGACAGTTACTTTTTTAGTTTATGAGTACTTTATATATAAGAGCTAACTTTATCATCCCTTTCCCCACAATATCGACATAGAATACATTGAATTTCTGACAAATGGTATCTATCAATTCCGTTAAAATTGGATTCCTAGCAACTAAGGTTATTGTATGAAATACCTACAATACGTATAAATTCTTGGAAGCAGTTCTATATCAGTTACACAAATATATATGCACCCATCTCATTCAAAACAAAAAGAAAACCGCAGTTCTTTTAATCCTGTATCAGCGATTCATTCTGAAATCGAATAGGAGATATTTCCCAAGACTACAATTCACTTCATCTCAAATTAATTTTTGTAATTCCACCTTAGTTTATAGATTTTATACTCAACAAAAGTATAAAATCTATAAAACTTCACTTTGAAGCAGTATTTATACTATATCCGTATTAAAAATACTATTATTGGTTTTGTAAAAAAACGTCTTCAGATATCCTGAAATATAGCAAAAAGAGATTGGGTAAAAACTCATTGTCTCTGCTCACTCAAGGACTAGGTTCACTTGAGCAAACTGAATCCGCACTATCGTTCCTTTTCCGACCTCAGACTCGATGCGAATCTGGTGCCCCAGTTCTTCAGAAATTTTCTTAGATAGGTAGAGGCCAAGTCCAGATGACTGCTGGGTTAGGCGTCCATTATATCCTGAGAAACCACGTTCAAAGACTCGGAGGACATCACTGTTTTTTATCCCGATTCCCGTATCCTTGATACAAAGCTCTTGCCCGTCCATATAAATCTCCAGACCACCTTCCTTAGTGTACTTGAGACTGTTAGAGATGATTTGTTCAATGACCACTAGCAGCCACTTTTTATCCGTCACAATTTCTTTATCAAGGTCATGCAGATTGACACTTAAGCCTTTTTGAATAAAGAATAGAGCGTATTTACGCAGTATTTCCTTGACCAAGTCCTCAATTTGAACCTGCTTTAAGACCAAATCATCATGGAAACTTTCTAAACGCAGGTACTGCAAGACTAGATTAGTATAGGAGTCTATCTTGAAAATTTCCTGTTCTAGCTGCTGCTTCAGTTGGCGATTGGCTACTTCTGCAACTAAGAGTTGACTAGCTGCAATGGGAGTCTTAATCTGATGAACCCACAAGGTATAGTAATCCAGCAAATCCGTCAGTTTTCTTTCTGCATCTGACCTCTGCTGGTAGAGTTCCATCTCACGCGCTTCTAATTTTTCTGCCAAAGCTCTTTCCAAAGGAGACTTGGCTTCCCTCTCCCCATAGAGAATTTCCTGACGATAGACCTGCATTTCCACCAATATGTCCCAAGTGAAAAATAAGATGGTTACAAAGCAACACAAGAGGAAAAAGTAGAGAAAGTAAATTCCTAAACTAGCAAATAAAAACTGAAAGAGCAAAACTAGAAACGCTAAAGCAAGCAGATAGACAAACAGACGACTACGAGAGCGCAGATAGGCTAGAAAAAATTGTTTCCAATCAAGCATGCTTCAGTCCGTACCCTATCCCTTTCTTGGTCTCGATAAATCCTACCAAGCCCTGCTCTTCCAATTTTTTACGCAAACGAGCCACATTGACAGAGAGGGTATTGTCATCAATGAAAAAGTCACTGTTCCAAAGTTCCCGCATCAAGTCATCACGCGCTACGATATTGCCTGCATGCTCAAACAAAACGCGTAAAATCTGGAATTCGTTCTTGGTCAAGTTCAACACTTGCCCTTGATAATGTAAATCCATGGATTTTGTATTGAGGATCACACCAGCATATTCCAGTAAACTCTCATCACGCCCAAACTCATATGAACGGCGCAACAAACCCTGAACCTTAGCTAAAAGAACCTGCTGGTCAAAAGGTTTGGTCACAAAGTCATCCGCCCCCATATTAATCGCCATAACAATATCCATAGCCTGGTCTCTGGAAGACAGAAACATAATCGGCACCTTGGAAATCTTGCGAATCTCCTGGCACCAGTGATAGCCATTAAACAAGGGCAAGCCAATATCCATGAGGACCAGATGAGGTTCCGACTGGACAAAAAGACTCAAAACTTCCATAAAGTCTTCTACCAAGACCACTTCAAATCCCCATTCAGAGAGCATTTTCCCGACCTGTTGACGAATAACCTGATCATCTTCTACTAGTAAAATCTTGTGCATGCGCTCCTCCTTTTCTATTATTATAACAGATTTTTCCAGGCTAGAAGGTCTGAAACTGAATTTGAAATAGCTTGTTTTTAGCCAACAAAGTGAGGCAACCCTAGTAGCTAATTTAAGGGAAATTTGATAAGATAAATAAAAAGAAAGGAGCACCTATGGCCAATATTTTTGACTATCTGAAAGATGTCGCTTACGATTCCTTTTACGACCTTCCTTTAAATGAATTAGACATTCTAGCCTTAACAGAAGTCACCTACCTCCCCTTTGATAATCTAGTATCCACAAATCCTCAGCGACTTTTAGACTTGGTACCTCAGGTTCCAAGAGAGTCTAGAATGTTGACCAGCAAAAATCGACTCCAGCTATTGGATGAGCTGTCTCAACACAAGCGCTTCAAAAATTGCAAACTCTCCTATTTTATCAACGACATCGACCCTGAACTGCAAAAGCAATTTGCGGCTATGACCTACCGCCTCACTCTCGATACCTATCTGATTGTCTTTCGTGGGACAGATGACAGTATCATTGGCTGGAAGGAAGATTTCCACCTGACTTACATGAAGGAAATTCCTGCTCAGAAGCACGCCCTCCGCTATTTAAAGAACTTTTTTGCCCAACATCCTAAGCAAAAGGTCATTCTAGCTGGGCATTCCAAGGGAGGAAATCTAGCCATTTATGCTGCTAGCCAAATTGAGCAAAGCTTGCAAAATCAGATTACAGAAGTCTATACTTTTGATGCGCCTGGTCTCCACACAGAATTGACACAAACTGCAGGCTATCAAAGGATAATGGATAGAACCAAGGTCTTCATTCCACAAGGTTCCATTATCGGTAGGATGCTGGAAATTCCTGCCCACCAAATCATCGTTCATAGCACTGCCTTGGGTGGCATCGCCCAGCACGATACCTTTAGTTGGCAGATTGAGGACAAGCACTTCGTCCAACTGGATAAGACCAATAGTGATAGTCAACAGGTAGACACAACCTTTAAAGAATGGGTAGCGACAGTCCCTGACGAAGAACTCCAGCTCTATTTCGACCTTTTCTTTGGCACCATTCTAGATGCTGGGATTAGTTCCATCAATGACCTATCTTCCTTCAAGGCTATTGAACACATTCATCATCTCTTTGTCCAAGCTCAATCCCTTACTCCAGAAGAAAGGGAAACCATGGTCGCCTTACCCAATTATTGATTGATACCCGTTACCAAGCATGGAAGAATAGATAAAAAAAGCTTATGAAAAGATCAAAAACTTCTCATAAGCTTTTCTTGTTTTAAAGAAAAAATCACTCCTTCATCTGACTCTCTGCATCAGCCACGACTTGTTCTAAACTGGTCTGACCGAGTTCAGCCTCCATAGCCAGCTGAATTCTCTCCAATTTTTGATCCAAAACATCATGAATATGAGCTCCAACTGGGCAATTTGGATTTGGATTGTCATGGAAACTGAAGAGTTGACCTGTCTTACCAAGACACTCAACCGCTTGATAAACATCTAAAAGACTAATATCCTTAAGGTCCTTGACAATCTCTGTTCCGCCCGTTCCACGCGCTACTGAAATCAGCTCTGCCTTCTTCAATTGGGACAAGGTTTTTCTGATAATGACAGGATTAACCCCAACACTAGCAGCCAGAAAATCACTGGTCACCTTGCTTTCCTTCCCCTTGAGGGCAATAATTATCAGCATATGAGTCGCAATGGTAAATCTACTTGGAATTTGCATCCTCTTCTCCTTTTTACGAGGCTACTCCAGCCTCTAGTCTTCTTTTTCTTTTATTATACCCTTTTTGGTTGTAATGTCAATCGTTACCACTTTTTAACCAGGCATCTAATTCCCTATCATAGCCCTCTTTCTGGGCCAATTCTCTCAGAAATTCCTGATGATGAGTATGGTGGATACCATTGACCAGACTTTCATAATAAATCTCAAAATAGGGTAGTTTTAGATCTTTAGCTAGCTGCAATTCAGCTGCTACATCATAGTCCACCCGTCGGAAGTCCATGTCTACCAAGCCCTTGTCATCAAACTCCAAAATCATATACTGGGCCCGCAAGTCCTTCCGTAACTGGGCATCTAGAAAGAAAGGTTGCCCAATCGAACCAGGATTGACAATTAATTGCCCACCAGTCCCGTAACGAAGCAACTGCTGGTGAATATGCCCATAAACGGCTATATCGCAGGACGGATTGGTTACCAAGCGGTCAAAATCTTCTTGTGCTCCAGTATGAATCAACTCTCTCCCCCAGTTCTTATCAGGCAGATGATGGCTAATTCCTACCGTCAAATCCCCAAACTGACGATGAATCTGGAGAGGTTGATTGTGGAGCAGTTCAATTTCTTCTCGGGAAATTTCCTCTAAAACATACTGGCACTGGCGTAAGAGATAGCGTTGACTAGGACGAGTACTATCTAGTTCCTTGCGGACACCATGCCACAGACTATCTTCCCAGTTTCCCAAAACTCTAGCTGTAATCGGTAGTTGAGCCAACAAGTCCAAAATCCTTCTACGCCCTGTCCCTGGCATGAGAATATCTCCCAGAAGCCAGTATTCATCCACTCCTAGATGCCGAGTATCTGCCAAAACAGCCTCCAAGGCTGTAGTATTTCCATGAATATCTGAAAGAAGAGCTATTTTTGTCATATTCATCTCCTCGTTTTTTCTCTTGCAATAAGTATAACATAAAAAGTCACAGCTAGAGAAATCTAGCTTTTTTTGATATACTAGATAAAGATATTAGACAAGAGGAAACGAATGACCCCGAATAAAGAAGATTATCTAAAATGTATTTATGAAATTGGCACATACCTGCATAAGATTACCAACAAGGAAATTGCGGCTCGTATGCAAGTCTCTCCCCCTGCCGTAACTGAAATGATTAAACGGATGAAGAGTGAAAATCTCATCCTCAAGGACAAGGAATGTGGCTATCTACTGACTGACATCGGCCTCAAACTGGTCTCTGAACTCTACCGTAAACACCGCTTGATTGAAGTTTTTCTAGTTCATCATTTAGACTATACGAGTGACCAGATTCACGAGGAAGCTGAGGTATTGGAACATACTGTCTCTGACCTATTCGTGGAGAGACTAGAAAAATTGCTTGGATTCCCCAAAACCTGCCCTCACGGAGGAACTATTCCTGCCAAGGGAGAGCTCCTGGTTGAAATCAATAACCTCCCACTAGCTGATATCAAGGAAGCTGGCGCCTACCGCCTGACTCGGGTGCACGATAGCTTTGACATTCTCCATTATCTGGACAAGCACTCACTTCACATCGGTGACCAGCTCCAAGTCCAGCAGTTTGATGGCTTCAGCAATACTTTCACTATCCTCAGTAAAGAAGAGGATTTACAAGTAGGTATGGACATTGCCAAACAACTCTATGTCGAAAAAATCGACTAATTTCTCAAGTATCCCAACCACCCCTGAAAGTTTTATTTTCAGGGTTTTATTTCTATCATTTGATTTTACTTTCATTTAGTTGTAGAATATTTGTAAAAAATAAGAAAGATATTTTAACATATGAAAAAATCACTAAAAATTTTTGCGACATCCAAATGGTTTGACCTCTTCGGGGCTGCTTTGGTCGTTGGGATTGCGATTGCATCTGGTTACCTCAACTCACGCCTCGATAAATTTGTAGACTGGGGACCATGGACAGCTCTTGTCCCCTTTGGATTGATTTCCGTAACCAACGTTGGGATTTCCATGTTGTCCACTCGTTTCACGGGAAAATTAAGCAAATGGGGAAATTACTTTGGTATTATTAATACGATTTTATCTGGTACTATTGATTATATCCTTGGAAATAAGGCGGCCATCATCACTTATCCTGTCACCTTCCTCATTTATACCTTTGCTATTAAGAAATGGGAAGCTTCGCAAGAAGGCAGACCCAACCAAATGAGCCAAAAACAGCTAAAATTGGCGGCCATCATCATTTCAATCATCGCCTTCCTCTTTGCCTTTGTGACCAACTATATCGGCTATGGGGGCAAGATGAATCTCCTTGCCTATGTGACAACTATTGCCTTTGCACTGTCCCTCATTGCCAATGCATTGAACGCATTGAAATTAACAACTCAGTGGGGCTTTTGGTTGATTTATAATTTCGTTCAGCTGACAAAGGCTGGCATTCAAGGAAACTTTGCCAATATCGGAAAATATATCTTTTATATCCTCAATGCAATCGGAGCTTTATTTGTCTGGAATGATGAAGAGGTGGAACAATAAGAGGGAAATCAAATAAAGAAGTCTAACAGAATCTCCTTACTAAAATTTTTTATCATTTTAGTTGTAACTTCCATTCTTTTGGAGTAGAATAAAGATAGATAAAAGAGGGAGGTCATCTTATGAAAAAACTCTTTAGAATCCATTTTACAGCAATTGCAGTCATCGATTTGCTACTATTTGCATTTTTTACTACTAGACCCGAGACAGTTTTCGACTGGCTCTTGCTCACTGGTTTTATTTTCATCCTTGCTCAGGGACTACTGCTGTTTCGCTTGGTTGTCCAACTCAAACATCAATTCGCTGAGATTTATCCTCAAATCAATAAAAAGATTCGCTTCTACTATTTAGGGGTTCTCTCCATTGATTTTCTATTTTTTGTCCTTTTAACCTTCGTTAGTTCTCAGCGATTTTTCACTCTTATACCAATCGTCACTGCTTGTCATTCTACTTTATATTATAGGACGACTGACTACCTAAGAGAAAACTATACTGACTTTTACAACAAACATATCTCTTTGTGGGAGTGCCTCTAAAGAAAAGGAGGTCTTAGCATGAAAAAAATCATCTATATCAAAACCATTCAACTCCTTGTCATCGATGGAATTATGCTGGCATTTTTGGCATTTAAAGAGGGGCTTACTTGGGATTGGATTTTAATTTATAGCGGTTGGCTCATTTTCTTTCATCCTGTTCTATTGACCTATCTTTCCACCCAACTTTGTGACCACTTCAGTCAACTCTATTCCCAGATTAGACCAAGATTCTGGCGTTTTACCTTACAAATCCTCCTCTGGGATAGCCTGATCATTCTCTCCTTGATATGTTTAAGTAGTATCCCACTTTTCCTTCAGGGCACTCTCCTAATTCTAGGCCATCTCATTCCTTCCTATCGCATCTGCCAAAGCTTGAAAAGAGACTTCCCCCAAGCCTATCAAGCACCAATTTCATTTTGGAGTATTTTATGATAGATGAGAAAAACCAAGCCGTCCGGGCTTGGTCTTTCTTATCTATTTTTAGTATCTAGGATAATGGTAACTGGCCCATCATTGACCAGCTCAACCTGCATATCCGCTCCAAAGATGCCTGTCTGAACGGGCACTTCTTGCGCTAATTTTTGATTGAATGCATCATAGAAGTCTGATGCCATATCAGGCTTGGCTGCACCCGTGAAGGCTGGACGATTGCCTTTCTTAGTATCCGCAAAGAGGGTAAACTGAGAAATAGAGAGGATTTCTCCTTCAATATCTTTGACAGACAGGTTCATCTTGCCTTCTGCGTCTGAAAAAATCCGCATGTTGACCAGTTTTCTCACGGCATAATCCAAATCTTCCTCTTGGTCCTCTGGTCCAACACCAACCAGCAATAAGAGGCCTTGGTTGATTTTCCCCTGCGACTGACCTTCAATACTCACTTGGGCTTTTTTAACCCGTTGGATAATGATTTTCATAATAGCCTTTCTAATAAGAGCTAGGGCAATTAACCGTTAGTCCGTTTGACAGAATAAACTTCTGGCACGCTCTTAATCTTATCTACAACTGTAGTCAGTGTAGAGAGGTTGGCAATGCCAAAGGACACATGGATATTGGCAAACTTCATATCCTTGGTTGGCTGGGCGTTGACCGTTGAGATATTCTTGGTTGTGTTTGAAAGAACTTGCAGTACATCATTCAACAGTCCTGTACGGTTGAGGCCGTAAATATCGATATGGGCCATATACTCCTTATTTGAGCTAGAGTACTGGTCTTCCCACTCCACATCAAGGAGACGTTGCTCGTAGTTTTCTTGTGCGCGCAGGTTCATACAGTCCACACGGTGAATAGCCACACCACGCCCCTTGGTAATATAGCCAACAATGTCATCACCAGGAACAGGATTGCAACACTTGGCAATCCGCACTAGGAGACCTGAGGCACCTTCAATAACCACACCACCCTCATGCTTGACTTTGAGGGTTTCTTTATTTTCAACCTTGACCTCGCCACCTTTGACAAGTTCTTCTGCTTCCGCCTTAGCCTTGGCACGTTCTTCTTCACGGCGTTCCTTTTCAGTCAAACGGTTAAAGACAGTAATAGCACCGATTTCGCCAAAACCAATGGCCGCAAAGAGGGATTCTTCTGTCTTGTAGCTGGTCTTTTGCAGAACTTGATCCATGTGGCGCTTGTCCATAAATTTATTGGCCACATAGCCATTTTCTTGGAACTGGGCCATCAACATCTCACGACCCTTGTTGACAGACAATTCCTTATCTTGGTTTTTAAAGAACTGACGAATCTTGTTGCGCGCTTTGCTGGTCTTGACCATGTTAAGCCAGTCACGGCTAGGTCCAAAGGAGTTGGGGTTGGTGACAATTTCAACCTGATCTCCTGTCTTGAGCTTGGTTGTCAGTGGAACCATGCGACCATTGACCTTAGCACCAGTTGCTTTTTCCCCGACTTTTGTATGGATTTCATAGGCAAAGTCAATCGGTCCTGAATCTTTTGGAAGAGAGCGGACAGCTCCATCTGGGGTAAAGACGTAAATCTCCTCAGCCAGATAGTTTTCCTTGACAGAGTCCACAAATTCCTTAGCATCATCAGCCTGGTCTTGGAGCTCCATCATCTCCTTAATCCAGTTCATCCCAATAGCTGATTCCTTGCTATTGACCTGCCCCTTAATGCCTTTCTTATAAGCCCAGTGAGCTGCAACCCCGTACTCAGCTACCTCGTGCATTGCCTTGGTCCGAATTTGGAATTCGATCGGGCCTTTTGGTCCATAAACCGTCGTATGGATAGACTGATAACCATTGGCCTTGCGGTTAGCAATGTAGTCTTTAAAGCGACCAGGCATAGGTTTCCAAAGCTCATGCACATAACCAAGCATGGCATACACATCACTTTGGGTATCTAAAATACAACGAATGGCAATCAGGTCATAGATTTCCTCAAACCGTTTTCTCTTGTCCTGCATTTTGCGGAAAATCGAGTAAATATGCTTGGGACGACCGTAAATCTTTCCTTTCAAGTGACGATCTGTCGTATAGTCTTCTAATTTTGTGACTACCTCATCCACCAAGGCCTCACGCTCTCTGCGCTTTTCCTTCATCATATGGGTAATCTTGTAGAACTCCGTAGGATTGAGATAACGGAAAGACAGGTCTTCCAATTCCCATTTGACACTGGAAATCCCCAAACGATGGGCAAGTGGAGCATAGATTTCCATGGTTTCTTTGGAAATGCGCTCCTGCTTGTCTTTTCGAAGGTGTTTCAGGGTCCGCATATTGTGCAAGCGGTCAGACAGTTTGACCAAGATCACGCGGATGTCCTCAGACATGGCCATGAGCATCTTGCGATGATTTTCAGCCAACTGCTCTTCGTGAGACTTGTACTTGACCTTACCGAGCTTGGTAACTCCATCGACAATCACGCGCACATCGGGACCAAACTCTCTTTCCAAATCGTCCAAGGTCGCGTCTGTATCTTCCACCACATCATGCAAGAAACCACAGGCAACCGTTACGGCATCTAGTTTGAGTTTGGCTAAAATACCTGCCACTTGGATAGGGTGAATAATGTAAGGTTCGCCAGATTTTCGGTATTGACCACTGTGGCATTCAACAGCATAGACCAAGGCCTTATGGACAAAAGCAACATCTTCTTTTGATAAATATTTTTGTGTTAAAGCGACAACCTCATCGCCCGTTAAATTCACTTCTTTTGGCATCTCTACTCTCCAATTCTTCCTACCATTTTATCACTTTTTTAAGAATATGAAAACTAGATAGCCACGATTCCCTGTCTTAGTTGTGATTCGAATGTGATAATGTCTTAACTAGTTTGAACACAAAAATATCCCAGTTGATAGACAATACTAGAATTTCATTTTATAGGGGGCGAAGCTGTCATCAAATGAAACATCCTAACACCTCTATTGTATGTGCATTTTATTTTCAGGAACAATAGATGTCTAGCTCCATTACAGAACTTTCAACCTCAATTATTCATACTTGACATAAAAACCAAGCAGGATTCTTACATCAGCGTAGATTCTGCTTGATTTAACATCGATTCTGACTAATTTTTATCTTATGTATGAATAATTGGTGTTCAAAGAAACACTGCTTTCCTCAGGTTTGTCTGGGGAAGGCAGTGGTTTTTTGAAATAAGCGCCTAGATTGTTTATCGGAAGAATTATCAAACATCTCTTTCATTTCAGTTTATATATTTCTCGCAAATAGTTAAATAGAAGTTGATGTAATTTTTCCAGTAGGTAAACTCAAGTGAGAGACTATTTAGAGAATTTTCGAAGGCTTGTTTGGATTCTAATAACAATTCTCTAAATAAAGCTTGATCATAGGTTGGTAGTGTTTCATCACTGTATTTCATAAGAAACCTATTTACATAAATATTAAATTGTTTATTTTTATAATCTTGTTGAAAATCTTCAAGATCATCTAATATCTGTCTACCATAAGCAAAATAGTCATGAGATGCATATAATTCTTCTAAAATAGCCTGCTCTTTAGGGAAGTTTGAACTACTTTGAAAGACTTTTAAAGCTATTTTAGCAAATGAATATTTATCATAAGCGTATTGTCTTTCTTCTTCAAGAGGAAGTATTTGATTGTATCGATAGCAATATTTTTCTTTGTATAGACCTGTTAAGGTCTTACATATATTCTCTGTAACATCGGGATGAATTTCATTACTTAAAAACATCATATTTTTTGAATATTGTTCTAACAGGATTAATAAATCAATCGGTTCTTCGACTTTTTGAGAGTCATATATCTTGTCCAATATAAATAAAGATGTAAAGTGATTATGAGAGAATGGAATTAATGCTTTCAGATTTTGATCTGATAATTGAAATTCTTTTCTAAATAATAATGGATACAATGAATAAAGTGATATAGATTGTATATTGTCTATTTGATTGAAGAAAGGCATATGTGAAAGAGTTGATGTCTTAAGGCTAGTGGTAATTAACTCATAATATATATTCCATTCTGAATTTGTAATGTCGAGGATTTGTTGCACATCATTAATTTTCATCATTTTACTCCAATTCATCATTTGTGAGATTAATTTTAAAAATCCAAGGAAATACAAAGAGAAGCAAGAGTAGCACGAGACCTGAGAGAGTGAAAATAGAGGCCACGTTCATTGTATCAAATAAGAATCCAAAGAGTAACATGCTTATTGGTAAAAATGCCTGTGTTAAAGCATTTAAGACAGCAAAAACTCTACCTTGAAATTCTTGTGGAATTTTGAGAATTGACCAACTAGAAATTAGTATATTGCATATTGTAATTGATAAACCAATTACAAGAAAATAAATAATGAGAATAGCAATCCAGCTACTTTTGGACAAATGTAAGATTAATAATAATCCCAGTAAGCAGGTTGCGAACGCAACCATAGCAATGGCATATCTAGCAATATTCAAATTACTTTTCGTACTCATTTTCGAAGCAATAACTGATCCTAATAAGAGTCCAAAAGCTAAGACACTGTCGTTCAATGCATAAGATTGATTGGATAAAGCCAACTCTTTAATTTGAAGAAATGGGAGACCAACATTTACTATTCCAAGTATGAAATTAATCATAAGAACAAAAATTAATCCAAAAACAATTTTTTTATATCTAAAAATAAACTGGAAACCTTCTTTAGACATTGTGAGTATGCTTGAGTCATCTTCTGAACTTTCTTTTACCTTATGATGAAATTCAACTTTCCAATAGATTACTAGGACTAAAAATTCTATAAAAAATTCAATTAGCATGATACTAGATAATGAAATTTTGTCGAAAAGAGCAACTGCTATTATTGGAGATAAAATCATGCTAGCAGCTTGAATTAATTGTAATTGAGAGCGAAATGATTGAACATTTTCCTCTCCTACCAACCCAATAGTAGCAGCATTTAGGGTAGTTGATAAAAACTGATCTGAAATTTTAAGTAAAATAAGTAAGACTATAATCTGAGTGTAATGGGATGTGATGTGAGTGTCACTTAGTATAAAGAACAGTAGAGCGATACAACTGACGGTCTGAGAAGTTTTTATAATAAAATTTTTATTGTATTTATCTATAATACTTCCTAAAAAAGGAAGGAGTAAAACTGCTACTATAGGTCCAATTATTTGAGAGAGGCTGTATAAAAATACAGAATCTAAGTTTCTTAATATATAAAGACCAAGGATAAAGGAAAGTATAGTACTTCCAAATTGTCCCAACGAATTTCCGATGAGTAATTGTGTTTTAAGGTGTTTTTTTCTCACTAATGGCAATCCTTTCTTTTGAATTGATAAAATAAATGGTGTAACCTTGTAAGCTATCAGTTCCAAGCTTTACTTTCCATTGAAAATTAAAGGATCGGATAGATATATTTTTAACGATGAGTTGTTCTCCGCTAAATGTAAAAATCAAGTGATTTACTTTTGAAATTTTATTCAAAGCAAAACCATTTATCCCTAAAACAAAGTTCATACTCCGCTTTACACTTTTTTCACTGAGTCTAAAATCATCAGAAATAAAGGAGTCATTGGCACCTAAATCTAGCAAGGTGTGGTAAGAATCACCGTTGTAATCTAATAAAATAACTGCTTGTTTTTTTGATATTATCGGAATACTTGCGACAGATTTTGGTGGTTGGATAGAACCTATATAAAAATATTTATTTTTAAAATCAATAGCAAAGTCAAAACGCTGTAGAATATCCCATCCAAGTACACCATCAATGGATAAATAATAAAACATCACATTTCTATCCTTAATCAGAAATTCAGTATTTGAGATAATTTCATTATCGATTTTAATTTCTGGTATAAAATATGCATGTTGAATGATTTTATTTTTACCGACCCCTTTTACGAGGATTTTATTTGATAACTCTATTTGAAAGTTTTTTAAGTCTTTATTAGGAGCTAAGAAACTTTTTTCTGATCCGGTGTCAACTAAAAATGTATAGTATTGTTCAGAGATTTTAATTTTAATTGTAACTAATTTATTTTTATAAGAGAATTTCATAATAAACAAATCTAAAAATTTAGAGCTTTGATTATTCAAAGCTCTAAATACTATATTACCACTTGATTTTGATAGTAACTTCACCAAGTGATTCAATTTCAACCACAGAAGAATCAACTGAAAAATCAGTCAAAAGTTCGGCTTTTTCCACTAAATCTTCTTTATTAGATTTCATAATTTTTAACCTCATTATAAAACACTTTTATTTTTTTGTCAATAATTTTTTGAAAATTTAGACAAAATTATAAACGAATGATTGTTACCTAGTTTCACTTTAAAGTTAGCTTTCAAATTTTAATAACAAAATCTCATAAAAATAATTCAGAATTGATTGATAATTCTGAATTATTAGTCTATAATATATTAAGAAGTTAGATTTTAAACTTAGGTGATAGAAGGAGAGATAGAAGAACGGAAACCATATTGTAACCGAAAGACTTTCTGACTTCCCCAATTCCATTGAAGATACGAAAGATAAACGGTGGAACTCGTGTCACATACACTGGTACCTTGACTGGATTTTGGAATTAAAATCCTCAAGATACTTTCTTTTATCCTTTAGTTTATAAGGAGAACACCTATGAAAAAAACTGCTATTTCTATCTTTGCTCTCCTAGTGTTAGGAGTTAGCTGCCTGTTCCTATTCAGCCAGCAAAGTTATAAAAAAACAGTCGTTCAATACTATGCTAACGACCAGAACCTGCCCAATAGGATAACTTATAGTGAATATAGCGATAAACGAGAAGCCAACTACGGTGGCACTCTAAACATCACATCTATCAAACAAGCTAATGACGGAGTTTATGCAACCTATGAAGGGCAATTGACACCTCTCCAATATTGATAAATTGATAACCAGCCTGTCTTCATCCAGTCATGCTGGTTTTTAAGTTCATTTTAAATCCTTACTTATTCTTCCTAACTGTGCTATACTTAATTTAGTACATTCTTTGAGATTGGAGCCAATATGAAAATCCATAAAACCGTGAATCCTGTTGCCTATGAAAACACCTATTACCTAGAAGGCGAAAAGCACCTCATCGTAGTAGATCCTGGCAGCCATTGGGAAGCCATTCATCAGACAATAGAGAAGATCAACAAACCGATCTGCGCTATTCTCTTGACCCACGCCCATTATGATCATATCATGAGTCTGGACTTGGTGCGCGAGACTTTTGGCAATCCTCCTGTCTATATCGCAGAGAGCGAAGCTAGCTGGCTCTATACTCCTATCGATAACCTCTCTGGTCTCCCTCGTCATGATGATATGGCAGATGTAGTCGCAAAACCTGCTGAACACACCTTTGTCTTTCATGAAGAATACCAACTGGAGGAATTTCGTTTCACTGTCTTGCCAACACCAGGGCACTCTATCGGTGGTGTTTCCCTAGTCTTTCCTGATGCACACCTAGTCTTGACAGGAGATGCTTTGTTCCGTGAAACAATCGGACGGACGGATCTTCCGACTGGTAGCATGGAGCAACTTCTTCACAGTATCCAGACCCAACTCTTCACCCTACCAAACTACGATGTCTATCCAGGACATGGTCCAGCTACTACTATCGCTCACGAAAAAACCTTCAATCCCTTTTTCTAGCAAGATGATGACAATTACTATCGCAATTTAAGTAAACTATAGCAGTTTGAAATTGGAATAGTACAACATAACTTCTAATTCATTTTTATAAATTACTTTCAATTTTCCAATCGATTTGTTCAGATTTTATTTCATCTCACTATATTTATACTATTTTAGAATTATAAAAACGCATAATATCAGGTGTGGAAAAGTTTGATATTATGCGTTTTATCATGAAAAGATTTTTCACAGTCTAAAATAATTGATAGGTAAACTATGAATTGGGGTTATTCTGACTCCTTACGAAAGCTAAATAATCCAGCAGTTAGAGTTAACATTCCAAATAGGGTAGCGAGAATTGAGTGATTTTCTCCAGTATTTGGCAAAGTCTTAGCTACTTGTTTCGAAATAGTTTCAGTCTTAGTTGCTAACGGCTCAGCTTGAGTTTTTGTACTATTTACGTCATTTCCTTTTTGTTCCGTATTATTACTATTTACAACTGGAACAGGAGTTGTACTACCTCCGTTATCACGGCTTGCGGCAACTTTGAAAGTCACAGCATAGATACTAAAGTGATTGGTTTCAAAAGTCACCTTATCGGCATTTTGTTTGAAATCAAGCGCAAACAAGCTGCCGTTTTGATTCACGTAGTAAACATTTTCCACTGGCTGGTTTGCCAACACGCTAACCGTAACCCAGCCGTTTGGCTGAATAGCCTTGCCTCTCGCGTCATAGAGATGAATGTCGAAGGCCTTGTATTTTTTTGATTCAAGTGAATTCGACTTAGTTTCTTCTACCCTGATATATCTGACATTTTTGAGTGTTGCTTCTGAACCATATACTTGAACGCTTCCAGCTTCGCTCGAAAGAACACGAGTATTGTTTGGGATGGCTGGATTAAGCGTAGGCGTTACGGGAGTTGTCGGTGTTATTGGAGCAACTGGTGTAACTGGATTTACAGGATTTTCACTTGGCTTCTCAGCTGGTTTTTCGGTGTGGTTCTTAAATAAGAAAACGTAAGTTTGATAAACTTCTGCGTATAAACCAAAATCTCCCTCGCTTCTTCCTCTCTCATTTAGCTGATAACGGTGATAAAGTGGTGTTAACTGCCTATTTTTTGAAAATTGATAGACTTCCACGTCATTGTCTTCTTTTTTAGTGCGGAAAACCATGTAACCTTGACCTGTGATGTTAGTGTTTTTGTTTAGTTCAACATGTCCTGTTTTTCCATCAAAAATACCTGTATAAATTGTATACGCTTCATAGTTTCTACCTTCCAATTCTGGAATTTTCACTCGAATCGGATACATATACATATGGCTTTTCAACATTTCTTCACGAGAAAATTCCCTCCCATTTTCTTCGATCCACCTATTCCCGCCACCTATAAAGTAAGCTAATCTTGGTTTGTTATTGATAAAATCTTTTTCAGCAGTCCATATTCCACTGAAAGTTTCCTTCATATCACTGATAGGAAGTGGTGCTACAATATCAGCGTAGGTAACAACAGGGTGTTCATGAACGCTTCCGTCACGTAGAGGCCATCTTCTCACTGGTTTTCTGTTATTTTCCTGCGGTTGCTCTGCAGGTTTCACTTCTGGTTTTGCTGGATTAGCAGGTTGTAGTTGCTCTGCTGGTTTAACTTCTGGTTGAGGGTTTTCTGCTGGTTTTGGAGTTGGAACAGATGTTTCAGCAGGTTTATTTTCAACCGGCTCGTTCTCAGATGGTTTTGGCTGCACGGTTGATTCAACTGTCTCCGCTGGTTTCGAAATTTCAGCAGGTTTTTCCGTTTCCACTGGTTGCGGATCTTTCGGTTTTTCTTCTACTGGTTTATTTTTAGTGTAAACAAAATAGTAGCGAAAAAGATTATCTCCTTTACCATTTTTGTAGCTAGAACCACGCAAAGCATAGGCTGCATCATAGCTAACTCTGACAACTTTTGGATCTGGATCAATATCTGGATGGTCTGCAGCTGATTTTACGACGTGGCTAAAAGTGTAGTCGGAGAATTTTTTTGCTGTTAGTATTCCGTCTGCACTATCTTTATTATGTCTATTCCATCTAGACCAGACTTCCACTCGTTTTGGACTATCAATCCTTGATTCAGTAGTGTATCCATGTTCCTTGACACGATCAGCATCTAAGAAATCTGCTTGGATTTCATATGTTCGAATACTTACATCTGATAATGCTGGCACTGCTCCAGGAGGTGCTCCTGGGATTGGTTTATGGAGCAGTTCATCTATATCAACTCCGTCGACAGCCCAAAGCTCCTTGTTAGCCTCAGATATCAGTTTATTGTACTCTTCTTGAGTCTTAGCTGCTCCCTTCTTGTATGCCAAATCTTCCGCCACCATCCTCTTCATCTCTTCAGAATCTGTTATAGGTTGTTCTGGTTCAGGCGTTATAATTGGTAGACCTGGCTCAGGTAGCTGATTGGTTGGATCGACGTTGTATTTTTTCTCGATCTCAGCATTTTTCTTGTCCTCTGCGATAGCCTCATCTGTTCCGTTTGCAAGAATGTTGCCCTCGGTCGAAGGTTTTTCGACAGGAGCGGGCTCTTCTACTGGCTTTTCAGCAGGTTTTGAAACTTCTTTGTCTAGCTTTGGTTTTGGTTTAGCGATTGGGTCGAGCATACTGAAATCAACCCAGCTACCATTAGGTTTTGGTGCAGGTGTTGGTTGAGCAACATTAGGTTTAACAGCAACATTTGGCTGCGGCGCAACGTTTTCCTCTGCATGCACCAAAGTTGGCACTACAGCACTAAGAGTGACAGCAGAGAAGGTAACAATACCTAGTTTAGTGAGTTTATTCATAATTTTTCCTCCTCAGGAATATATAATTGCCTTTTTAGGCTTATAAAATGACAAAATCAACTTCCTTTCAAGACAACAAAAGCAAAATTTTGAGCCGACTCATTCTCTAAACATTTAATGTTCTTGATAGAAGCCTTAAATGAACCTTCATCCATTAACTGAACAATACAGCTATCATACTATTACATATCTTAATAATTTTTAAATTTTTTGTTGCCAAAAACTAGCTACCTCCTTTAGAGATAAGGAACTAAGTGTATCGCATAACGACCGTTAGACGATACACAAAAAATGCCAGTCTAATACAGGTTAAAAACACTGTTAAACTCGCATTTTTTTAAATATTTATATTCTTATTTTGAATGTTTCATCAAACGGTCGTTAATCGAAACAAATTTACGGCTTTATTCTACCATTTTTCCCTGTTTTTAGCAATGATTTTCTGTTTTTTTTGACGATTGTTCGCCACTTTATTGCGTTCTAACACTTTATATAGGGTTGATGTAGAAATTTGTTCAGCTTTTGCAATATTACGTATGCTTATATCTGAATGTAGATATTTGTTAAGTATCCGCTCCTCCTTTTCTTTTGAAATACGTTTAGCCCCTAATCTAACACCATTTTCCTTAGCTTTTCGAAGTCCTTCTTTTGTGCGAAACCTCAGATTTTCCAGCTCATTTTCTGCCACAAAGCCTAAAATGATGCAAAGTAATCTGCCAATAAGAGAACCTGTTTCTAGTTTTTCATGCAAACTGACTAGGTGAATATTAGATTCATTAAATAGTTCAATAAGTTCTAGTAGCTTAAACATAGATCGAGTCAGTCTATCTAACTTATAGATAGTGAAAGTAACCTGCTTGCCATCTTTCGAAAAGTCAGAGGCCAGTTTTAAGGCTTTTGTGAGTTCAGGACGAGTGTTATTTGCACCAGATTCCTTTTCTATAAAAAGTTTATCGCAATGTTTGAGAGCTTCGATTTGCACTTTCAATCCTAGGTCTTGCTTATGAGTAGATACACGGGCGTAGCCTATGTTGATAGTCTTTTGAGACATAAAAATCCTCCTGTTATCTTGATACAGAGGGATATTTTACTATGAATTTTAAAATAAGAAAAGACTTCAATTTCATAATCCCTATGAACTACACCCCAAAAGCTAGATTGTTCTATCTAACTTTTTAGGGTGTATATAGATAGGGAAGGTATAATTATAGGAGTTTTACTTGCTTCTTTGCCTTACCAAATAATCACGCGCTCTTCTGGTGAACGCCACATACCGTCTCCTTCTTTGACATCATAGGTTGTAAAGAAATCATCGAAGTTTGGTACTTGCACATTGACACGGAGTTTAGCTGGCGCGTGCACATCGACGCTAGCCAAAAGTTTCATAAATTCTGGACGACCTTTCATGCGCCAGATGCGACCGAAGTTGTAGAAAAATTCTTCTGCTGAGAAGTCTGGTTCTCTCTTAGCTGCTTCAAGCGCTGCAGCGATTCCTCCCAAGTCAGCCACGTTTTCTGATACAGTCAGTTTACCATTAATGGTTGCTCCATAAGAATCCTGTCCATCAAACTGGTCAATAACTTTTTGTGTTTTCTCCTTGAAGGCAGCATAGTCACTCTCTGTCCACCAGTCCTTAAGGCTACCATTTTCATCAAAGGAAGCTCCATTGGTATCAAAGGCGTGAGAAATTTCATGGGCAATAACCGCCCCAATACCACCGTAGTTAGCAGAAGATGACTGATGCAAGTCATAGAAAGGCGCTTGTAAAATAGCTGCTGGGAAAACAATCAGATTCTTCTGTGGATTGTAGTAGGCATTAACCATATGAGCAGGCATGCCCCACTCCTTGTAGTCTACAGGCTGGTTCCACTTACTCCAACTGTGCTTGATTTCCACACACGCAAAGGCTAGAGCATTGTCAAAAAGGCTAGCATTTTCATCCACTACCTTGTCCTTGTAGCGTTCTGGCAATTCTTCTGGGTAACCAATATAAGGCTTGATGACATTGAGTTTGACGATAGCCTTGTCACGAGTTTCAGGAGTTAGCCAGTCATTCTTAGCCAAACGTTCCTTATAGACATCTATCATGGTTGCCACTTTTTTCTCCACGTCCGCCTTAGCTTCTGGAGAGAATTTTTCATGGGCATACCAGAGACCCAAAGCTTGTTTGAATGGACCTTGTGCTAGCTGGTAGGCTGCCTTGACCTTGTCTTTGGCTTCTGGAACTCCAGAAAGCGCACGGCTATAGGCTCCAGACAAGACACGGATTTCTTCTGTTAAATAGCTGGTAGAAAGATTGACAACACTTAAAATCAAGGTTGCCTTGAGAAGAGGCCAAGCTTCTTCACTATAGAACTGCTCTGCTGCTTGCCAGAAACGTTCCTCGTCTACGATAACCTTGTCTGGTACTTGTCCAAGAACGACTTGGAAGAAGTCATCCAAAGGTAGGGCAGTCGCGAATTTTTTGAAATCTTCATAAGAATATGGATGGTAGAGTTTAGCATATTCTGAACTTTCTTCATTAGAGAGCACCACTGCCGCAACTCGGCGGTCCAATTCTAGTCTTTTCTCTAGCAAGTCTTCAATTTCTTCATCAGAGAAATCATAAGCCTTGAGAAGATTTGCGCTAGTTTCTTTCCAAAGAGTCAAGAGTTCCTCGCGCTGAGGATGGTCTTCTGCATAGTAGGTCGTATCTGGCAAAATCGTGCTTGGAGCGCTAGCCCACAAAACGTTGATTCTGGCATCCATAAAGTCTGGCGATACACCAAAAGGAAGGAAGTTAGGTTTGCCAGCTAGTTCAAACTCTGCTAGTTTGGCAGTGAAATCTGCAAAAGTCTCCAATTCTTGGAATTCTTTAAGGAGTGGTAAGACAGGTCTAATACCGTCAGCTTCTCTCTTGTCAAAATCACGAACTAGGCTGTGGTATTTGACAAAGTTTGCTAAGATAGCATCCTCAGGCACTTCTTCACCTGCCAACCACTTGTCTGTTGTCGCCAACATCAGGTCTTCAATTTCCTGATCTAAATCAACAAAACCTCCAGTTTGAGACTTATCTGCTGGGATTTCAGCAGTCTTCTGCCATTCTCCATTGATTGCATCATAAAAATCGTCTTGATAACGTGTCATCTTGTTCTCGCTTTCATTTATACTTGTTTTTAGCTTAACAAAAATTACCTGGGAATGCAATTAAAATACAAGATTAAAGAAACTTAAATATTTTACTGTTAATATTTTAATTTTTTGAAAAATTAACTTGACTTAATTTTTTTTTTAAGGTATATTAAGAGTCAGGAGGAATATAAGTTTATGATACGTATCGAAAACCTCAGTGTCTCCTACAAAGAAACGTTGGCACTTAAGGATATTTCACTAGTGCTCCAAGGACCAACAATTACCGGTATCATTGGTCCAAACGGTGCTGGAAAATCAACATTATTAAAAGGTATGCTGGGAATTATCCCTCATCAAGGTCAGGCATTTCTCGATGACAAGGAAGTTAAAAAATCCTTACACCGAATTGCCTATGTCGAACAAAAAATCAATATCGACTATAACTTTCCCATCAAGGTCAAGGAATGTGTCTCACTAGGACTATTTCCCTCTATTCCTCTCTTTCGCAGTTTAAATGCTAAACATTGGAAAAAAGTAGAGGAAGCCCTTGAAATCGTCGGCCTAGCTGACTACGCTGAACGTCAAATCAGTCAACTGTCTGGAGGTCAATTCCAGCGGGTCTTGATTGCCAGATGTTTGGTGCAGGAAGCCGATTATATCCTCTTGGATGAACCCTTTGTTGGGATTGACTCTGTCAGTGAGGAAATCATCATGAATACGCTGAGAGATTTGAAAAAAGCTGGTAAGACGGTTCTCATCGTTCACCACGACCTCAGCAAGGTTTCCCACTACTTCGATCAAGTCTTACTTGTCAATCGAGAAGTGATTGCCTTTGGTCCGACCAAAGAAACCTTTACCGAAACCAATCTCAAAGAAGCTTACGGTAATCGACTCTTTTTCAATGGAGGTGACCTATGATTGCAGAATTTATCGATGGATTGCAAAAATTCCATTTCCTACAAAATGCCTTGATAACAGCTATTGTCGTCGGGGTCGTAGCTGGAGCTGTGGGATGTTTCATCATTCTACGCGGGATGTCACTCATGGGAGATGCTATTTCACATGCTGTCTTGCCAGGTGTAGCCCTCTCCTTCATCTTGGGCCTTGACTTCTTTATCGGAGCCATTGTCTTTGGATTGCTAGCTGCTATCATCATTACCTACATCAAGGGGAACTCGATTATCAAAAGCGATACCGCCATCGGCATTACCTTTTCTTCTTTCTTAGCCCTCGGTATCATCTTGATTAGTGTCGCTAAAAGTTCAACTGACCTTTTCCATATTCTTTTTGGTAATATCCTAGCCGTTCAAGATACGGATATGTTTATTACTATGGGTGTGGGGGCAGCCATTCTCTTGTTAATCTGGATTTTCTTCAAGCAACTCTTGATAACTTCCTTTGATGAACTCTTGGCCAAAGCCATGGGAATGCCTGTCAATTTCTATCACTACCTTCTCATGGTACTCTTGACTCTCGTGTCTGTGACAGCCATGCAAAGTGTCGGAACTATCCTGATTGTAGCCATGCTGATTACCCCAGCTGCAACTGCTTATCTGTATGCTAATAGCCTGAAAAGTATGATTTTCCTTTCCTCAACCTTTGGAGCTACAGCTTCAGTTTTGGGACTCTTTATCGGCTATAGCTTTAACGTTGCGGCAGGTTCTAGTATCGTGCTTACAGCCGCTAGTTTCTTTCTCATTAGCTTCTTTATCGCTCCAAAACAACGATATTTGAAACTGAAAAATAAACATTTGTTAAAATAAGGGGCAAAACCCCAATAAATTGGAGGATCTAATGAAAAAATTAGGTACATTACTCGTTCTCTTTCTTTCCGTCATTGCTCTTGTAGCATGTGCTAGCGGAAAAAAAGATGCAGCTTCTGGTCAAAAACTAAAAGTTGTTGCTACAAACTCAATCATCGCTGATATTACTAAAAATATTGCTGGTGACAAGATTGATCTTCATAGTATCGTTCCTGTTGGTCAAGACCCACACGAATACGAACCACTTCCTGAAGACGTTAAGAAAACTTCTCAAGCTGATTTGATTTTCTATAACGGTATCAACCTTGAAACTGGTGGCAATGCTTGGTTTACAAAATTGGTAGAAAATGCTAAGAAAACTGAAAACAAAGACTACTTTGCAGTCAGCGAAGGCGTTAATGTTATCTACCTTGAAGGCCAAAACGAAAAAGGTAAAGAAGACCCACACGCTTGGCTTAACCTTGAAAACGGGATGATTTTTGCTAAGAATATCGCAAAACAATTGAGCGCTAAAGACCCTAGCAACAAGGAATTCTACGAAAAAAATCTCAAAGAATATACTGAAAAGCTAGATAAGCTTGATAAGGAAGCTAAAGCTAAATTCGACAATATTCCTGCTGAGAAAAAACTCATCGTAACCAGCGAAGGATGCTTCAAATACTTCTCTAAAGCCTATGGTGTCCCAAGTGCCTACATCTGGGAAATCAACACTGAAGAAGAAGGAACACCTGACCAAATCAAGACCTTGGTTGAAAAACTTCGCCAAACAAAAACTCCTTCCCTCTTTGTAGAATCAAGTGTGGATGACCGTCCAATGAAAACTGTATCTCAAGACACAAACATCCCAATCTACGCACAAATCTTTACTGACTCTATCGCAGAACAAGGTAAAGAAGGTGACAGCTACTACAACATGATGAAATACAACCTTGACAAGATTGCTGAAGGATTGGCAAAATAATCTAGATATTAGTTCTATCTCTAGCTAAAAGAGCGTTTATAAGAATAAAGATTTCTTAAATCAGTACGAACGAAGTGAGTTTTTACCAGATATTTCTCACTGTAGTGGTATCCTATATAAGAACTTTGATCTTATATAGGACGGAATTTTTGAGACCTAAGGCTCAAAAATTAGGGATGAAATTCCGAAGGAAGTTGCTCCCGTCCGCACTACCTTCGAGAAATATCAAATAGATAAAAAATCTGAAAAACGTCATTCTTTTCCGAATTGACGTTTTTTCTCTGCCCATATTTCCAGTCAAATCATTGGAAAATTCTGACCGTTTCAGATAAAATGGAAGAAAAAAGATTGGAGTATCTTATGGTAACTTTCCTCGGAAATCCTGTTAGCTTTACAGGTAAACAACTACAAGTCGGCGACAAGGCACTTGATTTTTCTCTCACTACGACAGACCTTTCTAAAAAATCTCTGGCTGATTTTGATGGCAAGAAAAAAGTCTTGAGTGTCGTGCCTTCTATCGATACAGGTATCTGCTCAACTCAAACGCGTCGCTTTAATGAAGAACTGGCTGGACTGGATAATACGGTTGTCTTGACTGTTTCAATGGACCTCCCCTTTGCCCAAAAACGTTGGTGTGGTGCTGAAGGTATTGAAAATGCCATCATGCTCTCAGACTATTTCGACCATTCCTTTGGACGTGATTACGCCCTCTTAATCAATGAGTGGCACCTATTGGCACGCGCAGTCTTTGTCCTCGATACTGACAATACCATTCGCTACGTTGAATACGTGGACAATATCAACTCTGAACCAAACTTCGAAGCCGCAATTGCAGCTGCTAAAGCCCTATAAAAAAAATCCTCTGTCACAAAGAGTTCCCTGCTCTTTGAAACGGAGGATTTTTCTTATTCTTTAATTATTGTTTATTTTGAAATGAATCCTTCAAAATCTTTTAGTTGAAAATTATATTTTTCAGTGAGTAACACATTATCCACTGCAACATCTTCTCCCAATGGGTAAATATTTCTTTTGAAACAGTTGTAGGAGGAAAATCTCTCCTACACTATTATTGATTCTGAGAGAAAATTGCAAAATATCATCTACCAAACTTTCAATTATTAAGATTTTTTGCAGTTTATCTGAATTAGAATCGCAAGGCTTCTCAATAATATAATTGTCGAATTTTTTCATTCTAACTTCCTCTCCACTATTTCTTCCTTTATCAAGAAAGAGTTACCTCAATATTAATAAAGTACAATTCTAAATTAACTCCAATTATTGATTCATGATAATATTTCAGTAACTCATCGTGCAATTAAAAACAAGGATTTTTATTTCAGACGATCCATCGTGAACACTTCATCAGCCATCTCCCAAATTGCCGGATTATGTGTTGCGATAATGATTAGCCTATTATCATCTCGAAGAGATAGCAAAATCTCCATAATCAACTGAGAGGTTGCTGGGTCTATTGAAGCTGTTGGCTCATCTGCCAGAATAAAGGGTGGATTCTTTAAGATAACTTTTGCCAAGGCAACCCGTTGCGATTCTCCGCCCGATAACTCAAAGATGCGCTTATCTAGGTCAAGATAAGCCAGGCCGACCTGTTCTAAAGCCTGCTTCTGCCTCAACCGCTGTTCCGCCCGACTCAACTTTTGACCAATGAGCCCTAGCTTAAGGTTTTCTTCAATACTTTGGTTTTCAATTAAGCCAAAGTTCTGGAAGAGGTAGCCCAATTCGTGACGGAAAAAATCACTCGATTTATAATTGGCCAAGTCTTTACCTCGGTAAAAAATCGTCCCATCATAAGATTCTAATTTCCCAATCATGTTCATCAAGGTTGTTTTTCCGCTACCACTTGAACCAATTAAGGCATAGACTTTTCCAGCCTCAAATGTCATTGAAAGATTCGAAAATAACTCTCGTTCTCCAAAAGATTTACTCACCTGTTTAAGTTCAATCATATTAACCTCCCTTCAAAACAAGCATGGACATCTTGTTTTCTTTCTGCATTTGGACATGTAACTGTAAAAGAGATAGACCAGTAAAGAGTAACAAGACTAAGAAAGCAACTACTATCTCTACCATAAGAAATACACTCGCAACAAATCCCAGTAAAAACACACCCAGTTGAGCAAAGAGATAAGTGCGATGGATTTCTAAGAACCTGAGACCTGCAATGCGTTTGATAAAAATGGCACGTCTAAATTCTTCAAAGTAGAGCCTATTCATAGTGTTAAACAACAAGATTGAAGTTGCAATCCCAAGCACAGCTCCTGCTAGCATTACCCAACGTTCCCTCTGGATATTATCCAATAATGTGATGTAGTTGTGGTAACCTGTTTGCATTTCTGAGACCCAATTTTCAATGCCTTGTTTCTGGATAAGCTCCTGGGCATCAGACAATTGATTAAAGAGAACGTAGTTCTGTACTGCGTCTACCCAAAACACAATGGACTGTGGACCAGTTGATTGGGGTGTTATAACAATGATGATTGGATCTTTCAAAAACTGCTGGTAAGAAATAGGGGTCGTATTATACACAAAACGATCCTGACCTGATTCCAAATAACCTACCGTAGCAGTCATTTGCTGTCGTTCATCTCGACTAGACATGCGACTGGTTAAGTCGTCTTCAAAAACAGATTTATAATGTTCTTCCTCTGAACGGAGGTGTTCAGGCAGCAATAAGACAAACTCCCCTACATCAAGGTGGCTCATCTTTTGCTCAATAGTTGTATCTACAGGAATATTTTGACGCTCCAAGTATTGCGGTGTGACGATAAGGACATTGCCATTCGGGTTGTAATCGTGCCATTCTGTAGAGGTTATAAAGTTTTTGGAGGAAGCCATGCCATTTTGCAAAGTACGGTCAATTAACTGGTGTCTAGATAAGAAAGCCTTTTGTTCTGAAACAGCCAGATCCATCAATTGATACCAAGTTCTGAGTTTCCTTTGAGCTTGTTCATCAAAACCAGGACTCGTTCCTTCACGGCTAATTGATAGGGTAATCAGTTGCCTTTCCTGGCTCCAAGCCTCTTGTCCAATCCGATGCTGTTGCCAGGCTTGGGAATACTTTAAGCTACTCCCTATTCCCAGCGTTACAATAATAATCGCTAATAGTTGACCGATTAAAATCAAACTAATGATTCCTCTGACAGGCACTTGCCCTTTTATAATCTGCATCAGGTGTATCTTTTTTATCCCAACTGCGAAGAGTTGAGCGAAAAACAGGGAGATCGACAACAAGATGAGATTATAACTGAGCAAGCCTTCTCCTATGGTCATTAGGGATTGCGTTGGAAGCGACAGAATTTTTTGCATAAGAATGGCGAGCACGCCAGCTAAACTGAAACCAACAGCTATCCCTTTCAAATCCTCACCAACTGGTCTAAGGAAAATGGACCACCGTTTCTCTCCTGAAATGAGGCGAATGCCCGACGACCGTAATTGGCTAATTTGACTAATTAAAGTCAGTGCTCCAAAGGTTAAGATGAAAATCAATAGACTGATTAACTGAAATCCGTTACTAAAGATAGCCATTAACGTAGATAGTTTAGATGGAATTATCAGGTTCATGTTAGTTAAGCCAAGTTGACTTAGCTCCTCCCTTAGCAAGTGAATATCTAGGTTTCCATCGAATACAAAATAGTTTGTTTCAACACTACTACTTTGAGCATCTTCTAGATTTTTTTCCTGAAGCCCATCAGGCAACTTTCCGTTCCCAAAGGTCGTATAAGAAAACACTGGAGTACCTTCTGAGTTAGGATCTTGGTGTTGAATCGCAATAAAGCTATCCGTTTCTTCTGCTAGTTTTTCCAAGCGTGTAGCAACATGTTGAAAAGTTGTTTCAGGGGAAGAATCACGTACAACAACGTTGGGGTAATAATGGGAGACATATGTATCAGTCCAAATGGTAAATACCCAAACAAAGAACAAACTAGCAAGCAGGTTGGATATGAGTATAAATAATTTTTTCATAGTGCATTCCTTATTCTAAAATAGAGGACAGAAATACCCCTGCCCTCTATAAACTAACAAGCTTACTAAACTATTGATAAAAGAATCTTCTTCAATTTTTAATTAGAAATCTCAATCTGAATTATAGTATCCTATTTTTTCCTCCTTTCTAACTGCACGTTCCTTTCTACAGGCAGAGACCTAATTTTATAAACTAATCTTAAATACTTTAGATTTTGTAACTCATAATTTTCAACAGTTGGTTAGCTATGAAAGCATTTTATCAAACATCTCCATTCTTATATCTATCTGGTATTGTTACAAGCTCTCATAAGAATACCTTTCTCTAAACAGTTGAATTTTAAAGTAATACGAAATCAATCAGCCTTCCCAACATCAAGACCATTGGACTTCTTTTGTGATTGCACTCGAATCTCCAATTGTTTATTCTTCTGAATGAATTGTTGGTAAGGAATTGTATTACTAAACATAAAAACACCTAGTAATGCAAATGTAACTAATTTTTTAATTCCACGTTTTTTTCTCATGCAATGAAACCGCTTTCTATTTACTTGTTTTTACTCTATCATATATATATTATTTAGTCAACTATTTTTATTACATTTTGAACTTTTTTTCTTATTATTACTATAAAGAATTTTTTATTCCTTTAACTTGCTATTTTGAACTAAAAATTTTATAATGAAATTAAGCAAATAGGAAGGTTTATTATCTTTAATGAATACACTAGCAGAGAAATTCAGATTGAAAAGAAAAGAGTTGAGACTCTCCCAACAAACTCTTGCAGAAGGAATTTGTGAACAAAGCCAGATTAGTAAAATTGAGAGAGGGCATTTCATTCCCTCCGCAGACCTTTTGTTCAAACTCTCACAACGACTTGAAGTGCCATTAGATTATTTTTTTAATGAACAAATTGAAATTAAATCTAACCTCTCTAATTTCAAGCAATTATCTGCTCGCCTATTAGATGATAGAAATTATGACGATTTGGAATATATTTATAGAATAGAGATTGAACGAAGTACTTTTCTAACACTAGAAGACCGAACTTACCTTGAATGGATTAAAGCTATTATTGACTTCTATCAATATGACAGTAAGCGTGAGGCTATTTCTTCATTGGAAAATATATTATTAAAAGTCTCCTCAAATACTCTGATTTATTTAAAGGCATTGAATACTCTATCTAATTTCTATTCCTTAGTGGGTCGTGAACAAGAATATGAGGCAAACTACTCTCATTTGATGGAGTTATATCAGACAAAAAATTTTGAGCATCAAGAGTTTTTATTTGGCTACATCAGAGTTCGTTACAACTACGCTCACTACCTAGTGTCAAAGGAAAAATATAATGAAGCCATCCAAGAAGCTCTTGAGACGATTGAACTCTGTAAACAAAGACAGACAAGCTACCAACTGGCTCCTCTACTTATTCTTGTAGGAAATGCTGGAGCCAAATTTCTAGACAAAGAACAAGTCAAAAATTATTATATAGAAGCAAGAGAGTTATGTAAGATTTATAACAATCCTTTAATGTTGATGAAGATAGAAAATTATTTGAAGGAATTAGATACTGTTTAGTTAATCTTGACATTATAGTTTTTCTGAAACGTTAAATAACCTGTAAGGCTGATAGTGAAATTAATACTATCAGCCTTATAATTATGTGACTGTTAGTCCGTCTCGCTCCGCTAGGTGCGAGACAAAAAAACCACCCGCTATGCGGGTGCGCGTCGAAGGTTATACCCAAAAAACTCCAAACGCGATACAATAAAGGTATTCAAACCAATTGTAAAGCGAAAGGAGCAAAATATGGCACAAAAGGCACATAGTTTATCGCACACAAAGTGGCACTGTTCTATCACATTGTGTTCACCCCTAAGTATAGACGAAAAGTAATCTATAATCAATATCGAAGTAGTTTAGGAGAAATATTTCATCTCTTGTGTAGTTATAAAGGAGTTGAAATTATCTAGGGTCACTTAATGCCAGACTATGTACATATGTTAGTCAGTATTCCACCGAGGATAAGTGTTTCAAGTTTCATGGGGTATTTAAAAGGTAAAAGTGCACTCATGATGTTTGACAAACACGCCAATCTCAAGTACAAGTTTGAGAATCGGCATTTTTGGGCGGAAGGTTATTATGTGAGTACGATTGGACTCAATGAAGCCACAATTAAGAAATATATTCAAGATTAAAGAAATTATCCAGTGGATGATTTCTTCACGAGTATGAAAATTTGAAAACGAGTAAAGCATGATGTAGCACTAGATAAATTGAGTGTAAAAGAATATGAGGATCCCTTTAGGGATAGTGGTAAGTAATACTAAAGTCTCTTTAAGAGGCCAGTGACGAGTCAAGAGCAATAAGGCTTGAACAACGTGAAAGCCAGCGTCTTTAGGCGCTGGCTGGTAATTTGGGCTTATAGCTCTGGTTCAAACCACCCGTTAGACGGGTGGTCATGATTTACGAGTAAATACAAGTTCAAAGTGCTAAAAACAACTACCTTACTCTACAGATTTCAAGGCTTCAAGCATATCAACCTTTCTCAGATGATGATTGACGAAGAAACCAAGCAGGGTCAAAATAATGCTTACTACTGCCACTGGGATTACATAGACTTCCCAGCCTACCTGTGGGTAAAAGAGAATAGTCGCAGGCGAAATCATTTGAATCAAAAATTGATGTAAATAGAAACCAGATACCAGACCAAATACGATTCCTACAAGAGATAGTACAATCGTTTCACGGTAAATGTAGAAAGTGACTTCATTATTATGAAAACCGAGAACCTTAATAGTGGAGAGTTCACGGATTCTCTCAGCCACATTGATATTGGTCAGATTGTAGAGGATAACGATAGCCAATAGAACCGATACGATAACTAAGATGGTCATGGTCTGATTGAGTGAGCTTGCGACCGAGTCAAAGAGTCGAATGGCTGAAGCATTCTGGACGACACTGGACACCGCAGATTGATTCATGAGTAAACCTGCCTGCCTTTCGATACTAGTAGCACTAGAATCCTTTAGAGAGACCAGATAAGTATTAGCTTGCGGCACCTGTCCGTAAATTTGCTCATAGCTAGCTTGACTCATATAAATAAAATGACCAACGTAGTTCTCAGTAATAGCGACTACCTTTAGCTCCTTACCCTCAATTTCCAAAGTCTGCCCAACCTTAACACCTGCCAGATCGGCTAGTTTAGCTGTGATAACGACGCTATCTTTTAATGTCAGCTCTTGCTGATGATGTTGCAAATGGATAAAGGGTGTCAAATCTTCCTTCTCTGTCATCATAAGTGTAATGGTCTGAAGACCAGCCTTGCCTTTGAAATCCTTGTCTAGCGTTTTTGAATAGATTTTCTGGTAGGCTTGTATTTCCTTACCTTTCAACACTCCTTCTAGCTCTTTCTTGTCCTGATTGGTCGCACTAGGATTTTCAGAAACAATCATCTGATACTGTTGGATTTGTTGAAACTGTCTAGACGGAACTCCTGCTACAGAGGATTGGATTCCCAAGCCTGCAAAGAGCAGGGAGACTGAACCTGCTACACCAAATATTGTCATCAACATCCGCTGTTTATAACGAAAGATATTACGAGCTGTTACCTTATGGGTAAAACTAAGACGGCGCCAAATAAAACCGATGCGCTCCAGTAAAATTTTAGCTCCTTTGACAGGTGGTTTAGGCAGTAAAAGCTGAGCTGCTTCATCATGAAGTTCCCTCCGAGCCACCAGATAGGCTGGTAACACACTCGCCAACCAACTCAAGCCAAGAGCTAGTAAACTATAGTTCCAATAGAACTGAATCTGGGTTTCTCCCACCACCATACCTTTTGTAATAACACTTGAAATCACACTGGCTAGCAAATAATGGCCAAGTATACTACCTAAAGCTGTTCCGACAGTCCCAGCTACCAGACCGTAGAGGAGAAACTTAGTGATAATATCCTTACTACGGTAGCCCAAAGCCTTAAAAATCCCTGCATGAGTTCGCTCTTCATCCACAAAACGAGTCATGGTTGTAAAGGTCACCATAGCTGCCACAGCATAAAGCACCACAGGAAAGATATTGCCCACTGCCCGAATACTGGCTGTAGCATTGCTGTACATGAGGTAGCCCTGACCACCTGGCATGGTCTGACGATTATAGACTTGATACTTGGGCTCAGCCAAATCATCCAAGACCTGCTGATGTTTTTCTAATTTTTCCTTTTCTTGGGCTAGATTTTGTTCAGCTTGCTTTAGCTTATCCTCTTCCTTACTCAATTCCTGCTTGGCTTGAGTAAGTTGAGCACTTGCCTGCTCTCTCTGAGCTTGAGGCAACAAGGTTAGTTGACTTTCCTGCGCCTGTAAACGAGCTTGAGCAGTTGCTAAACGACGCTTGCCTTCCTGCAAATTAACCTGCGCCTTGTCAAGATTCTCTTGCCCCTTATCGAGAGACTCTTGGCCTTCTTTTTTCAAGACTTGCAGACGTGCCTTGCCATTATCTGATAAAGCTTGTTCAAGGTCTTCCTGATGTTGCTTGGATTTTTCTTCATAAGCTGATGAAAAAGCATTTAAGCCTGCTAAATCTTGATATTTCAAACGAGCTATATTGTAGACTTTTTGATCAAACTGACTAGGTAAAATCACCCCGTAGGCTGTCAGAGTCCCACTTCCGCTTCCTGCATAGCCCATATCTCGCTGGGAGAGGATTTCAGCTGAATCCACAAAACCAGTAATGGTATAAGTATGGTCTTTTAAAGAGGAATGACCGCCTTCTTTTTCTTTAAATCTAATCTCCTGTCCTACACTGTATTGACCCTGCAAATGACTGGCCAAAGCGATTTCCTGGACTGACTGCGGAAGTCGCCCTTCTCTTAGCTGAAAGGTTGAAATTCTCTCTGGTTTGGAATATAGCCGAATGGCATCCTGCCCATTAGCCATGGTCACATCTGTCAAGTAGCCAAACTCGACCTCCGCGCCCTCTATCTGTTCTAGTTCTTCTTGATCTGCTTGATCCAAGCCATAGTTAGACGTGACTGCCAAATCCAAGGTTTGAGCAATTGTGAAATAAGCATTGGCGGTCGCCTCCATATTGGGGCTAGTCACTTTGAGACCGACTAAGGCTAGAGATCCCAACATCATCAGGGTCAAGATGGATAAAAAACGCCCCTTAGAGCTTGTGAAGGACTGAGTCAAGTCCTTCCAATAAGTTTTTCGCTTAATCATGCTAGTACTCCAAACTGTCAATATCCTGAGGATGCTGGTTGATCACCACATCCTTGACACTAGCATCATGCATATGAATCACGCGATCCGCAATAGGAGCTAGCGTGCTATTATGGGTCACGATAATTACCGTCGCTCCCTTTTGACGAGACATATCTTGGAGGATTTTCAAAACCTGCTTACCCGTCTGATAATCCAAGGCTCCAGTCGGTTCATCACAAAGGAGAATTTTAGGATTTTTGGCTACTGCGCGTGCAATGGAGACTCGCTGTTGCTCCCCTCCAGAAAGCTGGGCTGGAAAGTTATTAAGACGATGAGCCAGACCTACATCTGTTAAAACCTGCTCAGGATCCAAGGCATCCGTCACGATTTCCGAAGCCAGTTCCACGTTTTCCTTAGCTGTTAGATTAGATACTAGATTGTAAAACTGAAAAACAAAACCGACATCATTTCTACGGTAATTGGTGCGCTGGTGGGAACTATAGTCTGCAATATTGACACCATCAATCCAGATTTCCCCCTCGTCATTGGTATCCATTCCCCCAAGAAGGTTAAGAACCGTTGACTTGCCTGCACCAGATGCACCTAGGATAATCACCAGTTCTCCTTTTTCAATTTCAAAATTCACATCACGATTGGCCACAATCTCCGTGTCCCCAACCTGATAACGCTTGTAACAGTGTTTCATCTCAATATAAGCCATCAGAGCCACCCTCTCTCAAACAAATTACTTCCTACTACCATTATAACGCTTTTTCAACTAGTTGGAAACTGCTTACATTCTCAAATCCTTTAAAAAGGCAGTCTCAAATCACTGCCTTCCATTATCTTCTTAAAAATAAAACTGAACAAAATCGCCTTTTGCTGTCGCTACTGAAATACAATCTTTCCCCATACAATTCACTTTTACTTTTTCTTGATTGACTTCAATTACACTTTTTTCAATACCTAGATAAGAGACGCTCAAATCTCCTCCACTCCTTGATAAAATGGTCATCTGTAAGAGTTTTTTATCCTCCCAGCGCATGCTCACTTCAAAATGTCCACGTGCCATTAAGCCTGAAACGGAACCTGATGACCAAGCATCGGGTAGGGCAGCTAGAGGCACCAGATAAGCTGTATGAGACTGGAGTAACATTTCTGACATGCCACTAGTAGCACCAAAATTACCATCTATCTGAAAAGGTGGATGGCTACACCAAAGATTGGGTAAGGTGGATGTCTTTAACTGCTCTGCTAATAATTTATGGGCTCGATTGCCATCTCCCAAACGGGCCCAGAGATTGATCTTATTAGCCTTGGACCAGCCTGTTCCCCCATCTCCACGATCATTGAGGCTAGCACGCGCCGCTTCAAGATAGTCTTGTCCCTTATGACTAAATAGATTTCCAGGATAAAGTCCCACCAGATGGGAAGCATGCCGATGTTGGGCCTCCACTTTCTCATTTTGAAAATACTGCTCTTCCTCCTCATACCACTCCCTGATTCGACCAGATTGAGTGATTTGAAGAGGATTAAGCAAGTAAAACTTCTCCTTGACCTCAGTCAACAAAGCCTCATCCAGCCCCAATTCTTGAGCAGCCTGAATAAAATCATGGAATAATTGCCAAATCAGAGATTGGTCATAGGTATTGCCAATAGAAATTGGACCATGTTCTGGTGAATAAGACGGGGAAGACACCCAACGCTGGGCCTCCTTATCCTCATGTAAAAAAGCATTCCAAAAACGAACCGTTTCCCTCAACATGGGATAAATTTTCTCCCTGAGATAGTTTTTATCCCTATAAAATGTATAGGCTTCATAAACCGTTTGCATCATCCACGCATTGGCAGCCGGTGACCACCCCCAGTAATAATCCCAACCAGGTGCCGTCCAGCCAAAAGGAGTCGCTTGGGTATGGACCAACCAACCATTCTCTTCCCCTTCCTGAGAAACGATGCCTGCATACCTTGCAGCTGCTAGGCGACCATAGACACGCAAATCATCGATATAGTTGATAACCGTAAAAGCCGTTTCTAAGAGGTTAGTCACATAGGCTGGCCAATAATTCATCTGCAGGTTGATATTCAAGTGATAGTCCGAATTCCAAGGAGGATTGTCGACCGCATTCCAGACTCCCTGTAGGTTAGCTGGTAGCGCATCTGGGAAATCTCTGGAAGAACTAATCAATAAATACCGTCCATACTGGAAGAACAGCTCCTCCAAAGCCTGCCCTTCTTGTGGCTTATAATTTCTTAGTAACTCATCTGTAGTGGATGCGTCAACTTCAGCCCCCAAATCCAATTGAACACGCTGGAATAAGGATTGGTAGTCCTGAATATGCCTTGATTTCAATTGATCATAGCCCTTTTCTTTAGCTGTCTCCACCAAGTCCTTTACTTGTCGCTCCAAATCTAGTTTCTTGCGATAATTGCTAGCAGGATTTTGAGCAAAATCTGTCTTAGCTGCAAAGAAGAGATTGGCATAACTGGCTCCTGATATCTGAACCTTATTCGACCAGACTCTAATATCACCATCCGTTTGCCAAGCGAGATAACTAGCAAACCGCAGATCATTATCCTTAACTCTTCCGTTCATCAAGATATGGGAATCAGTGATATCCAGCTGGCATTCCTTGTAATCAGATTTTTCCTGCTCGTACTTTCCATCAGAAGCCAAATCACGGGTCAAGGACAGTTCTATAGTAAAATCTAGAGTTTTCGCCCCTTCCTTAGTAAAACGCTGAACCAAGAGATCATCTGGAAAACTCGCAAAGGCTTCACGTTTAAATCTCGTTCCCTTATAGGCATAAGAAGTCGTCGCAAGCGCCTTACTGATATTCAGCTGTCTCTGGTAATCCGTCACCTGAGACAGAGAATTACCTTGCTGGCTGAACTCAATGAAAATATCTCCAAAGGACAGATAGGCCCCATATTGACTGGTTTTTGGTCCAACTAGGTGCTGCTCAGCCAATTCCTTAGCCCGATTGTAATCTCTCTTTTCCAAAGCCTGCCGAATTTCAGCTAAAAAACTATACTGGTCCTGAAGATTTCCACCCTGATAATTTGAACTATCAGGAAGTGGCCCACCAGACCAAAGACTTTTTTCATTGAATTGAATCCGCTCAGCACCTATAAGCCCAAATACTTTAGCACCTAAAGAACCATTGCCAATCGGTAAAGCCTCTTCTTCCCACCCCTTGTAAGTGGTTGAAGCTGGTTGCTTGTAGGTCAGCACATAATCTTGTTTTTTATTCCTTATCATACTACCATACTAACATAAAAAGCCTAGAAATCAATTCTAGACTTACAATTTTTTATTTTCCAAGGTAGTATTCAGAAACTACGTTCAATTTTTCGTCGAATTCGAATACCAATGGTGGGAAGTTAGGGATTTCCACGTCCATGATTTCGTCATCTGACAAACCTTTGATGTGTTTTACAAGGGCACGGATTGAGTTACCGTGAGCTCCTACGAATACGTTTTTACCATCTTTAAGAGCTGGAGCGATTTTATCTTCCCAGAATGGAAGGGCACGTTCCAAAGTCACTTTCAAGTTTTCAGCATCTGGGATAACTGAATCGTCAAGTGAAGCGTAACGACGGTCTGTGTGAGCTGAGTGCTCATCATCACGGTCCATGTTTGGAGGCAATACATCGTATGAACGACGCCAGATGTGAACTTGCTCATCACCAAATTGTTCAGCAGCTTCAGCTTTGTTTTTACCAGTCAAACCACCGTAGTGACGTTCGTTCAAGCGCCATGATTTTTCAACTGGAACCCACAATTGGTCAGAAGCTTCAAGAGCCAAGTTTGTTGTTTTGATCGCACGTTTCAATACTGAAGTGTAAGCTTGGTCAAATTCGATACCAGCTTCTTTGATCAATTTACCAGCGTCAATCGCTTGTTGTGTACCTTTTTCAGACAAATCAACATCAGCCCAACCAGTGAAAAGGTTAGCTTTGTTCCATTCAGACTCACCGTGGCGAGCAAAAACCAATTTTACCATTAGATGGATTCTCCTTTAAATTTTCCGAGGTTTCCCCTCGTTTATCTATTCTATTTTACACAATTTTTCACAAAAAAGCTAGTCAAAACCAAAAAGGAAAGGACTGTTTGGCAATCACATTGTTTTTGGTTGTTTCTATTCTATCTTCATTATTTAAGCTCTAAAAAACACCCCAATTTCTAACATTTGGGGTGTAATTTTACCAATCATTCTCAGTTACTACAAAAAATAATTTCTATCTTATTGTAGTTGCGATGTCAAAGTTTTCAACTGTTTTTGCAAATTGTCTCTAAAATCTTTCAATTGTTGAGACAATTTTGATTTATCATCTTCCTTGAGCTCAGTTGACCCTAGCAAATCATATATTTTTTTCTGCGCATCGAATAATTTTTGAGTTGACTCTTTTAGTTTGGTAAACGACTCATTATTTTCCATAGCTGTTCCTTTGAAACTTTCCTCAGCTTTAGTAAAATAATCATCAAAAATCTTTTTATAAAGATCTATATAATCTGCATAAGTACGCATTGATTCAATCGCGTCGTCTGTTACAACTGGTGTATCAAAAGTGATTGTTTCTTTTGAGGTATTAGATGTTGCTACTGTCTTCTCATCATTACTTGTTGAAGTAGTCTTTGAATTTTGTGCTCCACATGCAACGAGAAGAGAAACAGATAATAGAACTACTCCTAGACCGATAAACTTTTTTGTTCTTTTCATGCTAAAACACCTTTTATTCTTCTGATTTGAATTTCTTCAATGTTGCAAGGAATAAAGATCCTCCGATAATAGCAAGGATACCCCCAACCCATCCTAAGAATGGAATAAGACTAACTCCACCAGAAACAATCATTAGTACAGACGGAGCTGCACCTACACGATTATCTCCTCTATAGTAAACAATAGCAATGATTCCAAGAACAAGATTTGCAATCTTAAAGGCATTCAAGAGTAAGGCAACACCTGAAACAGCCCCTGCAGTAGCTCCTCCATTAAGAGTTGTAGCAGCCGTATTTACCGCTGTTCCCAACAAGACAAAAGGACCAATAAGAAGTAAAATTCCTCCCACAAGACCAACGATACCACTAATTAAAGCAAGTGTTTTTGATTTCATAATAAAATCTCCTTTTTATTTTTTTCAAATAGAATTGTATCATATTTGCTAAAAAAAAAAAGTATTTTCTGATATTATAAAATAAAAATTTGTATAATATGAAAATTGAGCGAATATCAGCAAATGTTTAAAGAGAAATTTCCATTTCACCCTTGCTAGTCTCTTTACTTTTTGTTAGAATGATGTCAAAAAATAAAGAAGGTTAACATTATGCCACAACATCTCTTTAAAGAATTGGCTCAACTAGAGCAAGTAGAGGCTCTAGCTCTAGGAGGCTCACGGGCTGGACAAGATTTTGACAAAGACTCTGATTATGATGTATATGTCTACCTCAGTGCTCCTCTCTCGCCAGACATACGAAAAGAAATCCTCAGTAAATACTGCTCCTATATGGAAATCGGTAATCAATTTTGGGAATTGGAGGATGATTGTGTTCTCAATAATGGTATCGAAATCGAGCTGATTTACCGCTCTCTGGACGAATTTGACAAAGATTTACAAGCCGTAGTTGTAGAGCACCAAGCCCAGAATTCTTACACTACTTGTATGTGGTACAATCTGCTCAACAGTAAGATTATCTACGATCGAGATGGTCACTATGCTGCTCTCCAGAAAAAATACAATCTTCCTTATCCAGCTGAACTGAAAAAGAATATCATAAACAAGCAGTCCCTACTTCTCGACCAATCTATGCCAGCTTTTTCAAGACAAATCAAAAAAGCCCTCAAACGCCAAGATTTACTCAGCATCAATCACCGCACTAGTGAGTTTTTCGCCTCTTATTTCGATTTGCTCTTCGCCTTCAATGAGCAGCTCCATCCAGGAGAAAAACGCATGCTCCAGTTCGCAAAAAACAATTGCTCTCATCTACCTCAAAATTTTGAAAACGATATTCAAGACTACTTTCAAAATCTCTACCAACTAGCTCACCAGCAGAAAACAGTCCTAACTTTGGAGTATATCCTATCAAATCTTAAACACTTGATTGATGAATCCCTTTAGAATGCCAACAGATAAAAGCTCATGAAATCTACTTTTCAGATGATTCATGAGCTTTTTGAAATTCAATAATATACAACGATGTAAAGTTATACTCAATGAAAATCAAAGAGCAAACTAGGAAACTAGCCGTAGGCTGCTCAAAGCACTGCTTTGAGGTTGCAGATAAAGCTGACATGGTTTGAAGAGATTTTCGAAGAGTATTAATTGAAACAAGAAAACGTCAATAAACTTCTAACATGATAAAAACGCATCGTATCAGATATTCAAAACCCTGATACAATGCGTTTTATAGTCTATAAGATTAGTTGTCTTTTCTTCTCAGATTGAGTTTCCTACGAACTTTTCAAACTTACTTCTCTTCAAATCCTTCTGCGACTGCGTCCGCAAAGTTTTCTTCTACGATGCTTGCACAGTGGTCACAGATGACTGCGTGGTAGCTGCGTTCTGCTGTTGTTGGGTCAATACGACGGCAACGGTCACAGACTTCTCCTGCAGCGCGTTCAACAGTGAAGGCTACATCTTCGAAGCTAACAGCAGTTTCTGGAGCTGGCCCTTCTGCGATGGTCAATTCAGACACGATTAAAAGTTGAGCTACATTGCTGTTTACTGCTTCGAGTAAGGTTTTCACAACTTCGTTTGGATAAACTGTCAAGTGTGCTTCAAGTGATTTACCGATTACTTTGGCATTACGAGCTTCTTCCAAGGCTTTTTGAGCTTGTCCACGGAAGTCCATGAAGGCAGCCCATGTATCCAAGATTTCTTCTTGGTTAGCAAAAGTTTCTGCTTCTGGCAATTCTGACAATTGAACGAAGTCTTCAGCTTCAAACTCAAGATATGACCAAATTTCCTCTGCTGTGTGAGGAAGGATTGGTGTCAAGAGTTTCGTGATTTTCACAAGAATGTCATAGAAGACAGTCTGCATTTGACGGCGTTCCAATGATTTGGCACCTTCGATGTAGACAACATCTTTGGCAAAATCAAGGTAGAAGGCTGACAAGTCAACGTTGATAAAGTTCACCAAGGCCTTGTAGATTGTCAAGAATTCAAAGTTGGCATAGGCATCACGAATGGTCTTGACAAGCTGGTTAAAGCGAATCGTCATGTACTTATCAACTGAACGAAGTTCATCGTAAGCTACTGCGTCTTGAGCTGGGTTAAAGTCAGATGTATTGGCAATCAAGAAACGAAGAGTGTTACGAATCTTACGGTAAGTTTCAGAGACTTGGCTCAAGATATCCATAGAGATACGTACGTCATTGCTTGAGTCTACACTTGTTACCCAAAGACGCAAGATTTCAGCACCAAATTGTTTTTCAACATCGCTTGGAGCAATGGTATTTCCAAGAGATTTAGACATCTTCTCACCTTTACCGTCAAGGGCAAAACCTTGTGACAAGATTTGTTTGTAAGGTGCTACGCCATGGTTGGCAACAGATGTGATGAGTGAAGAGTTGAACCATCCACGGTATTGGTCAGAACCTTCAAGATAAAGGTCTGCTGGGTAAGTCAACTCAGGACGGTTTACTACAACTCCATTCCATGATGACCCTGAGTCAAACCAAACGTCCATGATATCTGTTTCTTTCTTGAACATGCCATTTGGTGAACCTGGATGCGTAAATCCTTCTGGCAAGAGGTCTTTGGCATCACGTTCCCACCAAATGCTTGAACCATGTTCCTCAAATAGTTGAGCCACATGTTCAATCGTTTCGGCTGTCATGATAGCTGTACCGTCTTCAGCGTAGAAGATTGGAAGCGGAACTCCCCAAGCACGTTGACGAGAGATAACCCAGTCGCCACGGTCACGGATCATATTGTAAAGACGGACTTTACCCCATTCTGAGTGGAATTTCACTTTTTCAATTTCATCCAAGATTTCTTGGCGGAATTTAGAAACTGAGGCAAACCATTGTGGAACCGCACGCCAGATGATTGGTTTTTTCGTACGCCAGTCAAATGGGTATGAGTGAGAGATTTCTTCTTGGGCAAGAAGGAGGCTACCAAGTTTTTCGATAACAGTTGGAACAACCTTGTCATAGAATTGACCTTCAAACTCAGGACCAGCATTCTTCATCATGATACCACGCTCGTCAACAGTCACCGCAACTTCAAGATCATTAGCAATACCGACATTGTAGTCATCCTCACCAAAACCAGGGGCTGTATGGACAATACCTGTACCAGAGTCAGTCGTAACGTGGTCACCAAGAATCACCAACTCATCTACAGCAGTATCCCATGGGTGTTCTGTTACGATGTGGTTCAATTCTTGACCACGGTAAGTAGCCAACACTTGAACGTCAGCCCAACCAAATTTCTCAGATAAGCTATTCAATAATTCTGCAGCTACTACAAACTTGCGAGCTTCGCCAGCAGGTTGAACCAAAACGTAATCAATATCTGCACCAACAGTCAAACCTCGAGAAGCTGTGATAGTAAATGGAGTCGTTGTCCAGACAACGATATAAGTATCTGTATCTAGAACACCTTTGCCATCTTTTACCTTATTGGCATAGTAAAGAGAAGTTGAAAGCAAGTCATGGTATTCGATCTCTGCTTCCGCAAGGGCTGACTCAGATGACCATGACCAGTAAACTGGCTTAGCTCCACGGTAGATATATCCCTTGTTAGCCATTTCACCAAAGACACGGATTTGCGCTGCTTCATAGTCAGGAGTCAAAGTCACATATGGATTTTCCCAATCACCAGAAACACCCAAACGTTTGAAGTCTTCGCGTTGTTTATCTACTTGTGAAAGAGCGTATTCACGGCAAAGTTTCAAGTACTCAACCAAGTCCATTTCTTTACGTTTGACACCTTGTTTTGCCAAAACTTGCTCGATTGGCAGACCATGAGTATCCCAACCTGGAATAAATGGTGCGTAAAAACCAGACATAGATTTTGAACGAACAATGATATCTTTTGAAATCTTGTTCATGGCATGTCCAACGTGGATATTTCCGTTTGCGTATGGAGGGCCATCATGCAAGGTGAAATGAGGTTTTCCTTGGTTCAATTCTTGACGACGTTGATAAAGTTTCGCATCTTCCCATTCCTTTTGCCAAACTGGCTCTTTGGTAGGAAGGCCTGCACGCATTGGGAAAGCTGTTTTCCCAAGGTTAAGGGTATCTTTGAGTTTCATGGTATCTCCTTTATAAATAATAACAAATTAAAAACCACGACTTCCAAAAAGGACGAAAATCGTGGTACCACCTTTATTCGAAAAAAGACTCAGCTTTTTTCCTCTTATCCCGTAACGTGGGGAACGTCAAATCCTACTAACTTCAGACTTGATAGTTTGAGAGGATAATCTTATCATTAGGGAATGCAGGACTCGCACCATCTCCTGCTCGCTGGAAATATAAGGATAAGATCTTGTTCTCACATCGTTTCTTATAAAATTGTAACAGATTCTTGCGGTGCCGCAAATCCTGGTTCTGAGTTTACAGCTTCGGTAGCTGGTGTTGGGCCTGAGTAATAGCTTGGAGCTACTTCTGGCTCTTCATACATTGGACCAACTGGATGAGCTGGACTTTCTTCAACAACTGGAGCTGGTGAAACCATTTGTTCTTGTTCAGCTCTAGCTTCGGCTTCCGCAAGTTCCTTATTAGCCGCTTCGATACGCGCTTGCAACTCTGCCATTTCCTCGGGAGAAAACTGACGAGTAATATCAATTGGTTCTTCCTCTGGATGTTGTTGTAAGACAGAGTCACCTAAAACTTCGCTAACCACTTCTTTAAAGGCCTCATCACTTGTTTGTAGATAAGTCGCTGTTGGACGAAGAATGTCTTCCCAATCTGATGATTCAACAATTGCTAACTGGCTCTCAATTGTAGATTTGAGACGTTGGTGGAAGACACGGCTCTTGTTCTTCAATTCTTCTGTTTCAACTGCAACCTTCTTAGCATTATCCGTTGCTTGACGAAGAATTTCATTAGCCTTGTATTTAGCTTCTTCCAACAAACGTTGCGCATCTTGCTCTGCTTGTTGGATAATATTGTTTGAACGTTCAGTTGCAGCTTGTTTTACTCGTTCAGCTGTATCTTGTGCAATCAATACAGACTGGCTCAATGAATCTTTCATCTCATCAAAGTAAGACAAACGCTCTTCCAAACTCTTAATATGTAAATCCTTATCATGATTAGAGCGAACTAAATCCTCATAATCACGGACTACAATATCTAAAAATTCATCTACTTCTTCTTGATCAAACCCTCTGAAGCGTGTGTTAAAGGTTTTATCTTTGATTTCTAACGATGTAATTGGCATAATTATCCTCACTTACTTAATAACAATTGGACCGTTAATTTCTTTTTATCTTTTTTTGTTTGCCCATTATCTCTAACGAGTTTCAATCGACCGAATTTCCTTACACTAATCAAGTCACCAACTTGAACTGTATAATCTGATTTTTCAACTAAATGGTAATTGACTTGGACTGCCTGCTTTTCAATTAACTGATCTGCCTGATTTCTAGACAGCTTGAAGACCCCCGCTAGGAAAACATCTAATCTAGAACTAGCGATACAAATATCCAATTCTTGATAATCTTCTACTGTAGCAATTTTCTCAGTAAAATCCCGTTCTTCTAGACGAACAGGTAGACGGGCAATTTTCGTAATGCCGTCTTGGAAAAGGAGAGTAAACTGTCGATTAATGATAATCTGTGCTCTCTCTTCATTGACTAAGATATCACCAAACAGCTTCCTATCAATTCCCAGCTGATTTAAAACAGTCCCTAATATTTTTGCATGCGTTAAACGTTCAAACTTATTAGAATAAACTATTTCTTGCAAGGATAGTTCAAAATCAGAGAATTTGGGTTCAAAATAATCAGGATACAGGAGTATCCGCACGTATTCAGTTTCAAGAAACTGCCGACTGCTCATGTAGGCGATGCCGTTCGTTGATGCTAGAACTTTTAAAATATTTTCCTGATGAGGATTTACAAAAGGTGTTAAAAAAGGAGAATAAGAGTCTTCTACCTTTTTTATCCATTCTGCTCCCTTATCAATAAAAGACGAATCATTCTTAGAAAAGTGCTGATAAATCATCTTGTTCATAGAAACATCACTAAAAGTCGAATCAATTGGTTCCCTAAAAAATGCACTAATAATACCGCAATCCAGACAGACAAGTCAAGCCCTGCAATCTGAAGGGGTAAACGTTGTAAAGGAGCTATTATCGGTTTCACTAAGCTAATAATCAAGCGACCTAGACGCGATTCATAAGCATTGGGGAACCAAGACATCAGAGCAAAAACGACTAAAATCAGTGAATAGATATCCACTGCATTTTGAATAAAACGAATTAGAAAGAGCATTATTTCACTCTCGTACGTTTCATATCAAAACCAAATTCACCATTTTGTGACTCATCTGGAATTTTGATATCTTCAATATTGACGACAACATCAACTGGCGTCAGTAGGTACATCGTAGATGCTACCTTTTTCATGTTACCAGCTAAAACATGACGTGCCCCATCCAGATAGTCCAAACAACGACGTGCTTGAACTTCTGTCATATATTGGAAATCAATCAAAATACTTTCGTTACCAGCTAATAAATCAACAATAGCTGTAGCATCTTCGTATTTACGTGGATAACGAACATCAATTGTCACCTTATCAGTAGAACGTTGACTTTGCATAGCCAACTCTTGTTGACGGGCATGAAGACGAGTAATGTTTTTTTCTTTAGATGGTGTGGTCGCAACTTGTTGAGGCAACTCTTTTACAGAAGGAACTGGAGCCACAATCGGTTCCTCAGCTTCAGGCTGATAAGTAGTCGCAACATCTTCTCCATCTTCTGTAAAATAATCTATAAATCTATCAAATCTATCTTTTAAAGACATATTTCTTTCCTATTTAAAAAATGCTGTGCCAATTCTGACAAATGTTGAGCCAAATTCAATCGCTTCCTTGTAGTCACGACTCATCCCCATACTCAAGTCCATCATTGGCATATTGGGAATTTGTTTTTCTCTAATTTCTAGTTGCAAATCCTGTGTAGCTTTAAAAATCTCTTTCAACTCATCACTACTAGCTTCAAGAGGAGCCATTGTCATCAAGCCTACATATTCAATTTTATCTAAGGTTGTCAACTCTGGCAAGAGTTCCAATAGTTCTTCCTTTGAAAAACCATGTTTGCTCTCTTCCCTTGAGATATTCACTTGTAAGAAACACTTAACAACACGGTCACTTCTCTTTTGAATTTCCTCTGCTAGCTTTAATGAATCCAAAGCATGGAAATAATCAACATATTGAATGACATCCTTAACCTTACGTCTTTGCAAAGTGCCAATCAAATGCCAACTAATATCTTGGTCTTTTAAAGCTTCATATTTCTCAAGGAACTTATCTACACGATTTTCACCAATATGATGCACACCTAGCGGAAGCAAAGCCTCCGCTGTCGGTACGTCTACATATTTTGTAACAGCAACAACCGAAACAGAATTAGCTTCTCTTCCTGCCTGCTGACTTGCATCTTTTATTTGTTGAAAAACACGTTCTGTATTTTCTCTCAAATTCATTTACTTAACGATTTTTGAAAAATGGAGGAGTTTCTAATTCATCCTCTTCTAAAGATGGTGCTTCGAAACGTTCAACTGGTGATACAACTGAATCAGTTGGACGAACAATTGTCTCACGACGCAAGTCCCAATCACCAAATGCTGAAGTTTGAGAAGTTTCTGTACGACGAGGTGCCGGACTTGGAATTTCTGCAGTTTCAGCCATGTCATAGTGACGGTCATAGTTACGTACATGACTTGGACTCGCTTGTTCATGACGAACGGCTTGTTTTGGTGCATGTCCAACAACTTTTTCAACACGATCTTGACGAACACCAGTTGCAACTACTGTTACGCGAATTTCATCACGCATGCTTTCATCAATAGATGTTCCCAACCAGATGTTCACTCCTTGACCAGCTGCTTGGTTAACGATTTCTGATGCTTCTTCTGCTTCAATCAAAGTTAAGTCAAGACCACCAGTAACGTTGACGATAACATCTTCAGCACCGTCAATAGTTGTTTCAAGAAGTGGTGAGTAGATTGCCTTACGAGCTGCTTCTACCACACGTTCTTCTCCACTACCGATACCGATCCCCATTAAGGCATTCCCTTTATTTGCCATAACAGTTTTCACATCGGCAAAGTCAAGGTTAATCAAACCAGGATTTGTAATCAAATCTGTAATCCCTTGAACACCTTGGCGAAGTACGTTATCAGCTTCGCTGAGTGCTTCAAGAAGTGGAGTTTTCTTATCAACAATTTCAAGCAAGTTGTTGTTCGAAATAATCAATAGAGTATCTACATGTTCACGAAGCTGGTTGATTCCTTCAACAGCAAATTGACCACGTTTGCTTCCTTCAAAACCGAAAGGACGTGTCACAACACCAACTGTAAGAGCACCCAAATCTTTAGCAATACGGGCAATAACAGGAGCTGCACCAGTACCTGATCCACCTCCCATACCAGCAGTAATGAAGACCATATCCGCTCCACTGATAGCAGCTGTTAATGTTTCTTCGCTTTCTTCAGCAGCTTTACGACCAACTTCAGGTTGACCTCCAGCACCCAAACCACGAGTCAATTTAGGACCCAACTGAATTACAGTCTCAGCTTTTGTACTACTCAAAGCTTGTACATCTGTGTTTGCTGCGATAAATTCTACGCCCGTAACACCTTCGTCAACCATGCGGTTAATAGCGTTACCGCCACCTCCACCAACACCGATTACTTTAATAACTGCACCTTGAGCAGCCGCTGTATCAAATGAAAATGTCATAGTTTATTTTTCCTCTTTTATTCATCAAACATACTTCCGATTAAACCACGGAAGCGATCTGCGATTTTTTGTTTATTTTGAGAAGATACTTTATCCTCTTTCGGAGCAACTACGTTAGTAGAAGCTAATGATTCCACCTCTGTATCTGAAGCTGATTGAATCGGGGTAGGTTGTGACACCTGAGTGACACGTTGAATCATCCCACCAAAATTGATTGGTTGGTGACGCAAGGTATCTTCACCCTTGACTGCTCGTTGTGCTAACAAATGCACCTCAGTCAATTGACCAGCAAATTCAGACAAGCTAATCACATGAGCAAAAGCAGGGTTACGAATTCCAACTTGATTTGGAACGTAAAGTTTGACACCAACACCAAAGGCTTCCTGTGCAAGTTCTACAATACCTGGTAAAATAGCATTTCCACCAATCAGAACAATCCCACCTGGAAAATCCAACAAATGTCTTCTTTCCAACTCTTGCTTGATTTGTTCAAAAATGTGCTTAATGCGAGCTGAAATAATCTCTGCTAGATAGCTTTCTGTAACTTCTACAGGCTCTACTTCACCAATCACTTCAACTTGGAAAGTTTCATTGCTGGCAAGTGACGGATAGGCTTCTCCATAGTTCAACTTCAGTCCTTCAGCTAGTTTTTGTGAAGTCTTCAAGACTTTAGAGATATCTTTTGTGACATAATCTCCACCTTCTTGAAGAATATTTGTAAACTGGAGTTCTTGGTTACGGATTGTAGCAACAGTTGTTTGCCCTGCTCCCATATCAATCACAGTAGCTCCAAATTCACGCTCACCTTCGTTCAAGACTGAACGAACCAAAGCCAATGGTGAAATAATAATATTTTCAACTTGAACACCTGAGCGCTCAACCGTCTTGCGTAAATTGTGAAGAATAGTACGAGGACCTGTGTAAAGCAAACCACGCATTTCAAGACGCACCCCCATCATTCCACGCGGGTCACGAATACCTTGGAAACCATCTACGATAAATTCTTCTGGAATAAAAGTAATGACTTCACGATCTGGTGTCATGCTCTTTGTCAAGGCTGATTTGACAACATTTTCAACATCTTGATCTGTAATTTCTTTTGTATCAGATGTAACTGGAATCATTCCTTGAGTTGGTTCTACTTGTAAAAGATTTCCAGGCAAACCAACATTCACTGATTTGATTGAAATACCAGCCTTCTCTTCTGCTTGGGAAATAGCTGACTTGATAGCAGTTGCTGCCGCTTCAATATCAACGATAATCCCATCTTTTACACCTTTACTCTTGGCATTGCTTACACCAATTACGTTTAGTTCACCATTTCTAAGCTCAGCAACCAATACCTTAATGGAATTGGTTCCGATATCTAAGCCTGTAAAAAAACCATCTCTAGTCATTACATCGCATCCTCTCTATCTTCCAAGTTTCTAACTTCTATTTCAATATAGCTAAAACAGGGCATAGCTATTCACAGAATATTATAACACAAAAAATCCAATCGTGCTTAGTTTTTTCCTAAATTTACTTGCTATTTTTTCACTTTCCCTTCCCAACCTTCTCTCTTTACCAAACAACTTATAAAAAATAAGATTTACGAAAAAAGAAAGCCCTAAAATTAAGCTTTCTTTGTAAGTATTCTGGCTGCTTCTTGTGCTAAAAATAGTTCCAAGATTTTCTTTGTCAAAGTAATGGCTGCCGACAAGGCCAGAGAAACGATTAAATAATTAGCTACTAAGCCGTGATCCCCAACCAATGGCGGTTTTGTCAAGAATCCGTAATCTCCACCTGTTACCAAATTGACCATAAAAATCAAGACATTTAGTCCAAAGGTCATGAGAAAAATTCTCTTCACATCCAGCAATCGTGCATCATACTGTCTCAAGAGATAAACCAGTGAGTTCCCCAAGAGTGCTAAATGCCCAAATATAAAGGATAAAATGGCAATATGGGGGAATGGATAGGCATCTGGCACTGGGTAAACAAAGGCTGCTAATGTCCCAAATGTCCCCAACAATGCAAAATACTGCCGATATTTGGACTTACCAGGAAGCAAAAGTACCACGAACATGGCCATACGGCAATGGTAAAAGGGTAAGCTTTCTGATAGTGGCATATGATTGACCCAATACCAGCCATAAAGTAGGATCAACTGAACAGCTTGCAAGATTTGGAAAAATCGTTGGTAAACCTTCTTTTCACGATAGCGATAGGCTGTATAAAAGGTTAAGGCTAAGAGCGTAAATAGGCTAACATACCAAAAAAGATCAAACTTGGGTGGCTCTGTTGCCTGAGTCGTAAAGAAAATATCCCATAAATTCATCTAGTCTTCCTCATAATTCAAAATTTTCCTGCATATTATTATACCATGCTATTTGTCAAAAATGGATTTAGAAATACGATAATCATCTTCTTAGTCAAGATATTGCTCCCTCTGACCTTGATAAACCTGCCAAAGAATCTCTATTTGCTCTTTGCTAATGCGTTTTTCAGATAAGTTCGGCAGTTGATCAATGGCAAAAAATTGAAGGTCAGCAATTTCTTGATTTTCTTGGAATTGTCCAGCGAGAAGCTTACATTCAAAAACAAACTTTGCATACTGTTTGCTCTGTAGTTGGAAACGATTGGTATCAAAAACAGCCAGCAGTCTTTCTACTTTGGCTTCAAAGCCAGTTTCTTCTTCAATTTCCTTGAGAATATTTTCGGTTGGAGAATAGCCGACCTCTCCAAAGCCACCTGGCAAAGCCCAACTATCCTCTCCTTGCCCCCTAACCAGACAAATTTTTTCGTCCTCAACAATCCAAGCACGAACATCCATTAAAGGAGTCGCATAAGCAGAAGTTGGCTTCAAGACTTCTGCTACTTCTTCTGCATCTAAGTCTGATGCTTGATCCAGCATTTCAGATAAAAGGACCCGCAAGTCTTCGTAGCGCTCACGATCAAAAGGATCTTTTGTAAAGGTTAGTCCAGTATCTGTAATGGCAATCATTCTTTGCAAATACTTGACAAAATCACTTGTCTTCATGTTCTAAACTTTCTACCAACTTGGCTAAATTCATAGAGTTGGATCCTTTGAGCAGGATTTGATCATGGTCTCCAAGACTTTCCTTGACTTGCTTGGTCATAGCCTCAAATTGATCCTCGTCGGCTGTTTTTTTGAAGTAATAAACATGGCCGATTGGGAACATTTGACTGGCGAGTTGGGCCAATTCTGCGATATCTTCTCCATAAAAAATAACAGTATCAAGCACATCTGGCGAGAGACTCAAAATCATCTGATTATGGAGTTGAACAGACTGGTTACCAAGTTCCTTCATATCCGCCAAGACAGCGATTTTCTTGCCCCCTTCATTGGCTGGAATGGCAGAAAATGTCTCCAAAATCAACTTCATAGCAGTTGGATTGGCATTGTATACGTCAGACAAAATATCTGCTCCATTGGCTGCTTTCTTCCATTCGGTACGATTACGCGTCAATTCAAGATTTTGGAAGGCATTATGAATCTGCTCCTCAGTCACTCCTTCTTGCAGGGCAACATAGGATGCAATCATGGCATTAGTGGCATTGTACTTACCAGTCACTGGCAAATCAAGGGCTTGTTCCAAGAAACTAGCCTTAAAGGTCAGACTGTCCTTGCGCTCAATCAAATCTGTGATTTCCAGCTCTGCTCCTTGCCCAAAACGAACCACCTTTTTATCCGTTGGCAAGTAGGCCTCTACAATCGGGTCTGCTGGTGCCAAAAGCAAAGAACCCGATGACATACCATCTGCAATTTGCATTTTTCCTTTTGCAATCTCTGAACGGTCTTTGAAAAAGGCTAAATGAGCCTCTCCAACCAAGGTCACGATGGCTGTTTTTGGATGGGCCAATTCTGACAAGAGATGAATATCTCCCAAGTGATCCTGCCCCATCTCCAAAACTAACTTTTCTGTTCCTTCAGGCATGTGAAGAACTGTGTAGGGAAGACCAATCTCGTTATTATAGTTGCCTTGTGTTTTGTAGGTCTTGTAGGTTGTTGATAGCAAGTGCGCCAACATATCCTTAGTCGTTGTCTTGCCATTTGAACCTGTAACTGCAAAGACATCAACAGCCGTTTTCTCAAGATAGTAGGCTGCTAGTTGTTGAAAGGCAGTCAAAACATCATCTACTAAAATATAAGGATGATTTGCAACCTCTTTCTCAGACAGGGTTACTGCTGCACCATTTTCAAAGGCTGTTTCAATAAAGTCATGACCGTCACGCGCACCTTTGAGGGGCACAAATAAATCTCCAGCCCCAATCAAACGACTGTCAAACTCAGCATTTTCTAACTGAACATCCTCAAAGATGCTGACATCATTTTTAGCTCCAACAACTTGAGCAACTTCGTGAATTGTAAGTTTCATTTCTACTCCTTTAAAAAGGGTTGAAGTCCTAGAACTCTGATCACCTTACAGTGATGGTTCTGGCTTCTACCCTCTCTTTCATTTTTATAGCAAATGCGCTTCGCGCTTGTCAAAACTTTCCTTGGCAAGGTCAACCAAACGCTCGATTAGGTCTGGGTAGCTAATTCCCATATTGTCCCAAAGCAGTGGATACATAGACCACTGGGTAAAACCTGGCATGGTATTAAGCTCGTTTAGGAAAATCTCGCCCTTATCTGTATAGAAGAAATCGCAACGAGATAGACCGAGGCCACCAATCGCACGGAAGGCCGTTTCTGCATTTTGACGCATGACAGCTACTACATCATCACTGATCTTGGCTGGAATATCCATAGTAATCTTATTATCAATATACTTGGCATCATAGTCATAAAAGTCAACATCTTTGACAACTTCTCCTGGCAACGTGCTTTTGACATCGTAGTTGCCCAAGAGACCAACCTCGATTTCACGGGCATTGACCCCTTGCTCAACCAAGACACGGCTATCATATTGGAAGGCAAGTTTCAAGGCTTGACGGAGTTCTTCTTGATTTTCAGACTTAGAAATACCGACACTAGAACCCATATTTGACGGTTTTGTAAAGACTGGATAAGTCAATTTCTCTTCAACTTCAGCAATTTTAGCAGTCTCATCATCGCCTTCAACGATAGCAACATAAGGAACTTGGGCAATCCCGACAGAATCTAAGACACGCTTGGTCGTGATTTTGTCCATGGCAAGACTGGATGACAAGATATTGCAGCCGACATAAGGCATTTTCAAAACTTCAAGGAATCCTTGAACAGAACCATCTTCTCCCATCGGACCATGAAGGACTGGAAAAACCACTGCGTCTTCTTCGTAGATGGCACTTGGTGCAACTTTCTTATCCAAATCAATAGTCGCATTGGTCATGAGACGATCCTCTTGACCTGGAGTCTGGATAAATTCTTGCGTTTTGATAAAGTAACCTGACTGGCTGATAAAGAAAGTCTTGACTGTGAACCGATCGTAGTTGACCGCACGCATGACACTTTCCGCTGAAAGGACAGAGACTTCACGCTCTGCACTACGTCCACCGTATAAAAGAATAATCGTTTGTTTCATATTATTGGTTCCAATTCTAATAGAATACTCATTCTTTAGTATATCATATTTGCTTCTTTTTTGAAACTTGAACCTGATACTGGTTTTCAAGAAATCTAAAAAGAGACCGATAAAACAACTGTCGGTCTCCGTGATTTTTGTATAAATGAATTGAGTGCGTTAATTTGTCTACACTTACAACTCTGTTCGATTTTCAATGGCTCGTAAGAGTGTGACTTCGTCCGCATACTCGATATCTGCTCCCACAGCGAGGCCTCGTGCCAGACGTGTAACCTTGATGCCAGCCGGCTTGAGAAGACGAGAGAGATACATAGATGTCGCTTCCCCATCTGCCGTAGCATTGGTTGCTACGATTACCTCTGAAACTTCACTATTCATCAGACGAGTCATAAGGCTCTTGAGATTGATATCGTCTGGACTGATGCCATTCATGGGAGAAATGAGTCCATGCAAAACATGATAGAGTCCATGGTATTCTTGGATATTCTCCATAGCCGCCACATCGCGACTATCCTCAAGAACTAAAATCGTTGTCTGGTCACGACTTGGATCGGTACAGATAGAGCAAGGATCGTCATCAGTCAAACGACCACAGATAGAACAATAGGTTAACTCTCTCTTAGCAGAAAGGAGATTTTTGGCAAATTCATTGACGTCGTCATCAGACATTCCAATGGTATAAAAGGCTAGGCGGGTAGCCGTCTTAATCCCGATACCTGGTAACTTAGAATAACTATCAATTAGCTTGGCAATAGGTGTTGGATAAAGCATATGTTCCTTTCTAATTCATTGGATGATGTTGGTTATAGAGGTTGATAATATCGCGCGCAATGGAAGGTCCTACACCATTTGTTAGATTAGTATTATGAGGAAAGACCACTGCAACAGCGATTTGGGGATTATCAGATGGGGCATAGGCCACGGCGTTGGTGTTGTTAGCTTTTTGACCACCTGCTACATAGCTTTCGGCAGTACCTGTTTTCCCACTAATGGATACAGCTGCACCATTTGAAAAGGCACGACCAGTCGTCAGAGCACTTCCACCGTGAGAAACTTGATAAAATCCTTGTTGAAGGATGGAAACATCAGACTCAGAAATATTAATTTTATTCATTTCCTTGGTATCAATAGATTGGATTAAGCCCCCTAAGCCACCTTGTTCATTGTTTCCATAAATCCCCTCAACAATGTGAGGGGCAATTCGAACACCGTTGTTGGCAATGGTTCCAACATACTGGGCCAATTGCATAGGAGTGTAGTTATCAAACTGGCCAAATGCATTGGTAATGTAATTGGCAAAGTCATATTCCTGAGGGGTAAATCCAGTAGATTCATCTGGAAGATCGATTCCAGTCGAAGCTCCAAGACCATATTCTGCAAATGTCGCACGAAGTTTCCCCATGGCGGATTCCAAATTGCTGGTTCCAACAAACATATTAGGTTGATAAGTTTGCCCCATGATACCCAAAGCCGTTTGAACCATGTAGGTATTAGAAGAATACTCCAAGGCTTCCACCGCTGTAATCGGAAATGAACCGTAGGCCTGAGTATACCAAGAATTAATCGGAGCTGAACCTTGGAAGACAATAGGTTGGTCTGTCAAGGTTTGATTTCCTGACAAGACTCCATTCTCCCAACCAGAACTGATAGTTGCTGCTTTAACAACCGAACCTGGGACAAAGACATTGGTTACCGTTCCCAAGGAATCAGGTGTTAACTCTCCCGTTTTCAGGTCATGTTTGAGCCCTGACATAGAAAAAACTGCACCTGTTTTGGGGTTCAAAGCAACTGCATAAACACCTTCAGAATATCTAGCTCCTCCATTTCCTAACTCAGAATTGAAGTAACTTTTAAGCAGATTATCTACACTATCTTGGAAGGCCAAATCGATGGTCAGTTTAATATTGTTTCCTTTGGTACCATCTTCGATATTTTCGACACTTTCCATATTGCCATACTTGTCTAGATGAATCTCTTTCACCGAGCGTTTTCCTTGCAAGGTTTCCTCATATTGTTTTTCTAGATAAGAAGTCCCAACACGGTCATTTAAAGAATAACCTTTTTTAAGATAGGAATCTGCTTCTTCAGCTGGGAGACCAGCTTTTTCACTGGAAACACTTCCTACTATAGAAGAAAGCGAAGTCTCAAGAACCTTTCGATCCCATGAAGTTGAAATACTGATACCAGGTAAATTCTTAGAAGCCGAAGCAATCAAGGCAATCTGTGTATCTGTCAAGGCATCTGTCGCAACGGTTCCTGTCGCAAAATTTTCTACTGCATTGAGTTGGCTAAAGAGATAAATCTCTTTCTTTTCGTCATCCGAGTAGGTCAATTGACTCGGATCGATACTTTCTACTGTGTTATTGTAAAGCTCGGATTCAGACAATTGATTCCCATCAGAATCAAGGCGTTTCTCACGCGGTAAACTTTCTACTGCTTTCTTATAGACATCTTGATCTGCTAGATAATAGTCCGCCAACTGTCGATCAGTCAATGTTGGAGAAGAAACTCCCACATAGACTAGCAACTTTTTGGCTGTTTCTTTCAAATCTGCAGCCGTCATTTTGTTGTTCCTTGTAAAAGATACAACTTGCTTGATAGTGTTTTCGACGAGAGGTTTCCCTGTTGCATCGTAGATTTGTCCACGAGCCGAACTAGTTGTCACCTTTGTTTTACTTGCCGATGCTAGTTTTGTCTCATAAAAATCTTTGTTCAAAACCTGCATGTAAAGCAGGCGACCAATGATGGTCATAAAGAGCAAAATAACAATTGAAAACAATAAATTAAGCCGAATCGGAATCGAATGGCTGTCAAATTTTCTCATACAAGTCAGTCTCATTTCTATTTAAAATCTCATTCTTCATTGTACCACAAATTGAGAAGAAAATTATGGAAAATGGGAGTACTTTATTTGATTTTTAAAAGAGCTTTTCTTTTTTATTTAATTATCATTATTTTATATGGTATAATAATATCAACCAATAGAAATTTTTGACTTTTAATTTAATATAAATCATACAAAGGAAGCCCATGAACAATCAAGATATTCCCTCTATTATTGATCTCCACTTTGATGAATTAACTGAATTAGAGCAAGAAATTGCTCGCTATTTCTTACAGGTCAATACGATACAGGATGATTTATCATCACAAAACGTCGCTCAGAAACTACATATTTCCCAAGCTGCCCTAACTCGTTTTGCTAAAAAGTGTGGTTTTACTGGCTATAGAGAATTTATTTTCCAATACCAACATCAAATCGATAACCAAAATCTTCAGCTATCGACCCATAATCCTCTTATCCAAGGCGTTCTCAGAAGCTATAGCAATATGAGAGAGCAAACTCAGGAATTAATTAATGAAAATCAAATAGAACGAATAGCTAATATGATAGAAGATGCTGAAAGAGTCTATTTTTTTGGTACTGGAAGCTCTGGCCTTGTCGCTCGTGAGATGAAATTACGCTTTATGCGTTTAGGGGTTGTCTGTGAAGCTATAACCGATCAAGATGGCTTTGCTTGGACTACTAGTATCATGGACGACAATTGCTTGGTTCTAGGCTTTTCACTATCTGGATCTACTCAATCTATTCTGGACAGCTTGTTAGATGCTAAAGAAATGGGGGCAAAAACAGTCCTCTTTACCAGCGTACCAAACAAAGAAAACCAACTGTATACTGAAACTGTACTGGTTGCTAGTCACAATCAATCATCCTATATTCAGCGTATCTCCTCTCAACTTCCAATGCTTTTTTGGGTTGATTTGATCTATGCTTACTTTTTAGAAATCAATCGAGAAAATAAAGAGAGAATATTCAATAGCTACTGGGAAAATAAAAAACTCAACGGCTATCGAAGACAAAGAAGAATTAGAAAATCCTAGTCTGGCATTGCCAAACTAGGATTGTTTTGTTTTGAAATGGTAGTAGGCACCTAACATCCCTGCTGTATTCTGATGATGAGCAAATTCTAATCTCGTCTTATCAGCTAGACTTGGTACCAAAGCATCTTTCAAAGCTTTTCGAATTTTAGGCTTGAGAATAGCTTCTTGTCCCATGATACCACCACCTAGAATAACTACTTCTGGATTGGCCACATAACAAATATTAGCTAGACCTTTTCCTAGGTAGTCAACCATGCGGTCGATACCATCCATGCAGAGTTTGTTCCCTTCAGTAGCTTCTTTAAAGATTCTACGACCATTCCACTGATCAACTGGATCACCATGTGCTTCTGCTACATAACGAACCAAAGCTGTGGTTGAAGCTAAGTCTTGGAAAGCTCCATCCTGCATGTGTAGATAGCCAACCTCGCAGGCAGAGTTACTAAAACCATGGAAGACTTGACCGTCAATAATTAAACAACCGCCAATACCTGTTCCAATGGTCAAGCAAAGGGTCACGCTTGCTCCCTTACCAGATCCCGAAACTGCTTCTGCAAGACCTGCACAGTTGACATCATTTTCAATTTCACAAGGAATGTCAAAGCTAGTCTCGATTTCCTTCTTGAACTGTGTACCTGCATAATTTGGAATCTGTGGGCCTGCATAGAAAATCTCACCCTTGTCAGGATCCACCATACCTGCCGAAGAAATGGCAACACCTGCTACAGAATCTTTTTCAAGATAACTAGCTACAATCTGTTTGGTTTTCTCTAAAATATGGGGGCCACCTTTATGTGCCTCTGTCGGTATCTCATGCGATTCAAGAAGTTGCCCCTCTTGATCAACCAAACCATACTTGATGTTAGTTCCACCGATATCAATTGCAATGTAGTTAGTCATAAATACCTCCTTATGGATTAGAGGAAGCGCTCCTTCGTTTCACGAATCAAGGCTGCAGCTGCTTCCACAACTGGACGATCTTCTTCAGTCACTGGTGTCAAAGGTGAACGAACAGATCCAATATTAAGTCCTTCATTGATCTTCAAGACTTCTTTAATGACACCATACATATTTCCATGTGCAGCAGTCAATTTACCGATGATTGCGTTGATAGCATACTGTAATTCACGCGCTGTTTCCAAGTCTTTATCCGCAATCAATTGGTTGAGTTTCAAGAAGAGTTCTGGCATAGCACCATAAGTACCACCGATACCAGCTTTAGCACCCATGAGGCGTCCACCTAGGAACTGTTCATCTGGACCATTAAAGACAATATGATCTTCTCCACCGAGGCTCACAAATGTTTGGATATCTTGAACTGGCATAGAAGAGTTCTTCACACCGATAACACGTGGATTTTTCAACATTTCAGTATAGAGACTTGGAGTCAAAGCAACACCCGCTAACTGAGGAATGTTGTAAATCACGTAGTCTGTGTTTGGAGCTGCAGAGCTGATATCATTCCAGTATTTAGCGACTGAGTATTCTGGCAAGCGGAAGTAAATTGGTGGAATCGTTGCAATCGCGTCTACACCCAAGCTTTCTGCATGGCGAGCTAGTTCCATACTATCTTTGGTATTGTTGCAAGCAACGTGAGCAATAATAGTTAATTTACCTTTGGCAACTGCCATGACTTCTTCCAAAATCAACTTGCGATCTTCAACGCTTTGGTAGATACATTCGCCAGAAGATCCATTAACATAAAGGCCTTGAACACCTTTATCAATGAAGTATTGAACCAAGGCACGTGTGCGCTCTGGACTTACTTCTCCTTGTTCATCGTAACATGCGTAGAAGGCTGGAATGACACCTTCGTATTTTTTCAAATCTGACATAGATTTTCTCCTGTTATTTTTATTTTCTGCTAAAGCAGATTCTTTCTTTACTTCTTTAGTATACACTTTAGAGAAAAGGCTTTCAATATCTTTTAGGCACTTAGATTTTAGTTTCTCGCTTATAGAATAGCTTTAAAAGCGTTTGAAAGTAGTTTCAGAAATGATTGCAACCCTTACTCATACTTAGCAAATAGCTTTTCCATTACACCTACTTGTAAAAAAGCAAGAAGTCCAAAACCAAAGAGAATAAAAGCAGATCCTCCCAATAAAAGGGTAAAGGCTGATAGATATAGAATCATCAAAATCAAAAAGATAATTGCAATCATCAAGATAAACCACGGTGCATTAAAGCTAGCCAAGATCAGTCCTTTTTGAAGAATTTCTTTCCAAGATAGGTCATAACGTGCCGCAATCGGGTAACTAGCCAACATCACAATGGTAAGGAAAATCAGAATCCCTAAACAAATGGCTTTCACCAATTGAAAGGGTAAAGCTGTTTGACCCCAGAAAAGATAGAGATCTGAAAGAGCAAGAAATACAATTCCTAACTCCAACAGCCCCAGCTGAAAACCTAATTTCAGATTTTGCCTGAAAACTCTTAGATAGGTCCTAAAAACTGGAACACGTCTACTTTGCTTGATTTCAAACATTGTCTGATAGAGACTAATTTTAGCTACTCCAATCGTTACGATTGGCAAACAAGTTACTACAAAGAGAAGATTGACTGTTACAATATCTAAAACCTTCTCACTAATTCGCATTAGAAAATTATCTGTATCAAATGCAGCCTTGATGAGACTTCTTCCTTTTTGTGACATCTTTTACTCCCCCTATCATTTCATTTCCATCACTATCTAAATCAATTCGATTTAGATAGCAATAAGATTCAACTCTTAAACTCAATTTACAAAAGTGTTCAATAATACTCAATGAAAATCAAAGATCAAACTAGAAAGCTAGCCGCAGGTTGCTCAAAGCACTGCTTTGAGGTTGTGGATGGAACTGACGAAGTCAGTAACCATATCTACGGCAAGGCGAAGCTGACGCGGTTTGAAGAGATTTTCAAAGAGTATAAGATAGTCATCAGCTATCTCTACCTATTATTCTAATCAATTAAAATTTTAAACAAATACTTGCGAACTTGATCTTCCATACCTGCATAGCCATTTGGTTGATGTGGTTCTCCTGGGAAGAAAATTGCAAAATTGTGATAACCTAGTAAAAGTGGATACTGTTCATGACAATGGACAAAACCAATATCACTTGCTTCATCAAAAGCAACCGCTTCGTCCTTAATACGTGAACCAAAGCTAGAATATTCATGACCTTCTACCAACAAATGCAAGTCTGCATAGTTCTTGTGATGTTCAAACTGATCATTTTCAGCTTTATTTAGGACATTTTCTTGAACAACTAGAAAGACCTTATCCCCATCAATATCATATTTTCCTAACTCGAACGAATCTTTACGATGTTCATAAAGATAATCAATTGCCTTGTCAAGATTTGGATGAATCCCTTTATAAAAGCTAATATTTTTCAAATCGTCAAAAATCATTATTTTCTCCTTTAAAAATCGTCATTAAGCGATTAAAACTAACACCTCCAACAGTGTCATTCACTGTCGGAGGTTTTTAGATCATGCTAGCAATAGCAAATTTGTACTGTAAAAGAAATCGTTTCTTATCCTTTAACAGCTCCCATAGTAATACCTTGTGTGAAGGATTTTTGGAATACTAAGAAGACTGTTACGATTGGCACAGCTGCAAGGGCAGCTCCCGCCATGATCAAACCATAGTTGGTCGCCATTTCGGCCTGCATAGTCGCAACCCCTAGTGAGATAGTCAAGTTTTGACGTGAAGTCAACATAACCAACTGCATGAAGTAGTCGTTCCAAGTATTGATGAAGGTAAAGATTGCAAGAGCTGCAAACCCTGGTTTTACAATTGGGAAGGCTACACTCCAGAAAGTACGAATCTCACCACAACCATCGATTTTAGCTGATTCAAGCAACTCTGTTGGAATATTTTCACTAAATTGTTTCATAAGGAAGACCCCAAATGGCCATCCAATCAAAGGCAAGATAACTGCCCAGAGAGTATCATGGATTCCCATGAAGTTGACGATACGTACCAATGGTACAAGGACAACTTGTTTTGGAAGAGCCATAGCAGCGATGAAGACGGCAAAGAGGATACGTTGACCATAGAAACGTTTTTTAGCCAATACATAACCTGCTAGAGATGAAGTCGCACAGACTAAGAACATAGTTACCAATGAGATAAATACTGAGTTCCACATCCATTGCATAGCAGGGTTTTGCACCATGAGTTGTTGGAAGTTTTCCATGGTTGGCATTTTAGGGAACCATTGTGGTGGAATAACGATTGTATCAGGTTGTGATTTGAATGCCCCTGTCAAAATCCAGTAGAATGGAAAGATGAACAGCACAGTCAACAAGAGCAAAATGATTGTTGAAATAACAGTAAAGGCTGTTAATGGTTTTTTTTCTGTAGATTGCATAGCTGTCTCCTTTCTTTAGTATTCTACGTCGTTTCCGAGTACTTTAAATTGAACAAAACTTACGATAGCAATCATAACCGCCAAGAAGACACCGATTGTGTTGGCATAGCCATACTCTGTCAATTGGAAGGCTTTTTCGTATAGGTAGTACATAAGTGTACTTGTAGAGTAGTTTGGACCACCTGATGTCAAAAGCTGAATCAAGGCGAAACACTGGAATGAGTTAATTGTTGTGATGATTGCGATATAAAGAGTTGTTGGAAGAAGGCTTGGCCATTTAATCTTCCAGAAAACTTGAAACTCAGTTGCACCATCGACGCGGGCAGCTTCAACCAATGAATTGTCAATATTACCCATGGCAGCGATGTAGAGGATAATCGGTTGACCAACTGAAGTTGTCAAGAGGATAATCATAATCGCCATCAATGCCCAGTGCTTATCACCTAGCCATGAAATGTTTTGAGTAATGATATGACTTGATTTAAGAACAAAGTTCAAGATACCTGATAGTGGATCGTAGATCCATTTCCATACAACTGTTACGGCAACACTACCTGTAACAACTGGAAGGAAGAATACGAAACGATAGAAGGATCTAGCGATAGCATTTTGATGGTAGGTCTGTGACGCTACAAAGAGCGAGAAGAGAACAACCACAGGAACTGATCCAATAACCAAAATAACTGTATTAATCAGAGATTTTGTGAAGACAGGATCTTTAAACATACGGATATAGTTATCTAAGCCCACAAATTGGAAACTAGTCATAGAATAGTTAAAGAAACTTGTGATGAAGCCCATAATCATTGGTGCTAAAACAAAGACAACAAAGAAGAATAAAACTGGCGCTAGGAAAGCATAAGAAATAACGGTTTCTCTCATACGAATTTTATTAACTTTCACTGTAGGCACCTCTCTTTCCTTTTCTTTTTTATTGATAATCTCCTAAGAGAATGATGATTTACCTTTTAAATAAAAGCCCCCTTTTCTTACACAAGTGTGCAAAGGGAAAAGGGGCTACAAAATCTAGTTCAGGGTTTATTGTTTAGTAGCTTTTTTGATAGTTTCGTTTGCTTTTTCAGTAAATGCTTTCAATGCATCAGCTGGTTTTTGATCGCCATTTGAAACTGATTGCAACATTGGGAACCATAGAGTTCTCATTTCTGCAAAACCATCAATTGTATTGTAGTATGGAGAGTAGTACTTAGTCCAAGCACCGATTGTTTCCATACGTTTGTCTTCATAGAGTTTACCAAATGATGTACGAACTGGGAATGCTCCTGTACGAACAACATCTTTTGGACCCCATTCTTTATCATCTGCGATGAATTGAACAAATTTCTTAGAAGCAGCAACTTTCTTGTCATCTTTGTTGTTGAATACTGCAAATCCGTTTACAAGGTATTCAAGAGCTGGTTTACCAGAATCAGATGGGAATGGTACTTCTACTACTTCTACTTTACTTGCTTCCAAGAGTTTACCTTGGATACCATTTTGAGCTGGTGCCCAAAGGATTGTGTATGATGTTTGACCGTTAGCAAAGTTTTGGATATCTGCTCCACCATCAAATTGTGAACCATTGTTCAACAAACCATCTTTAATCCAGCTAGCTGCTTTTTCAAGACCTTTAACGAATTTAGGATCATCAGTTGTATACTTAGTAACATCTTTATCAGTTACAGAAGCTCCGTAAAGGTTTGCTACAAAGGCACGTGTTCCTTGGTCTCCCCCTTGACCTGAACTGAACAATGAACCTGGTGTGTATCCTTTATCTTTGAGTGCTTTCAATACTTTTTCAAAGTCGTCTGTTGTCCAGCCTTCTTTTACAAGGTTCGCAACTCCAGCTTCTTCCAACATTTTCTTGTTCATAGCCATGTAGAATGGTGCTGAACTGATTGGATACATGTAAGCTTTATCGCCAGCTTTACTTGCTTTTACAATGTTTTCATTGTTAACATCTTTAACAAAGTCATCTGTGAAGAGGTCATTCAAGTCAGCCAATTTACCATTTTTACCGTATTGGATGATACGTCCTGGTGCGTCAAAAAGTACGTCTGGAGCTGTACCTGCTTCGATAGCTGTCGTGATTTTTTCTGGACCTGACTTAAAGTCAATTGTTTCCAATTTCACTTTTACATCTGGGTTTGCTTTTTCAAAGGCTTCGATGATAGATTTTTCATAAGTTCCAACACCGTCACCAGTTTTTTCTTGAGTGAAGACTGGGAATGCCCACCAAGTGATTTCTGTTTTTCCGCTATCTCCACCAGATTTTCCAGCATCTTTACTTCCACCAGAATTTCCACAAGCAGCAAGACCAAGAATTGCAGCACCTGCAAGTACTGTACAAGCTAGTTTTCTAAATTTCATTTGTATTCTCCTTTTAATAAATATTTCCAAATTGACAACGAGTGATTTATAAATGTATACGATTTCATTTTTTCAGCTATTCCACCACTCTCCTCTTATTTTAGATTGTGTTATTTAAGACCCGCAACGAAGCGTTCCGTAATCTCTTTTGGTCTAGTAATAGCGCCACCAACAACAATGCCTCTTACTCCGTAACCTAGGATTTGTTTGGCTTGTTCTGGTGTATGAATTTTCCCTTCAGCGATAACATCTACACCCGCATCACAGAGCTTCTTGATTAGTTCAAAATCTGGACCGTCTACTTTTGGACTGTAAGATGTGTAACCTGATAAGGTTGTTCCAACGAAGTCAATTCCTGCTTCTACAGCTGCTAACCCTTCTTCGAAGGTACTAGTATCAGCCATCAAGAGCTGGTTTGGATATTTTTCCTTAACCTGACGGATAAACTCCTGAATCTCTAAACCATCGTAGCGTTCTCGTTTAGTACAGTCTAGAGCAATCACTTCAATATCTAGTTCTGCTAGTTCATCAACTTCTTTCATAGTAGCAGTGATGAAGGGTTCTTGAGGTGGATAATCTCGTTTGATGATCCCGATAATTGGAAGTTTTGTAACCTCCTTTATTTCTTTGATATCACGAACACTATTGGCTCGGATACCGACTGCTCCACCTTGCTCAGCCGCTTTGACCAGCAAGGGGATGACTCCTCCCGCTTCTGTATAAAGCGGTTCGTGAGGAAGGGCCTGACAAGAAACAATGATTCCATCTTTAATTTGATTTATCAAAGCTTCTTTAGTAATCTGTGGCATCCTTTTTCCTCCTTTTCCTTTTTTCTTATGAGACAATTATATACTATTTTTAAAGCGCTTTCAAGGGTTTGTTCTATGATAGATTGCAGTTTTAAAAAGAAAGTAAGTCAAACACCCCCTTTAAAAGTACTTTCAAAGGGGTGCTTGACTTATTATAAGAGAATACCGATATTTATTTTACTATCTCAGATAGCTTCACTTTGCGATCTTCAAACATAGATTGGGTACAAGCATCTGCAGTAGCTATTGCTTCTAAAGCAGCTTCACCTGTCAATAGTTTTGCAAATTCTTCTGATACTGGAGCTCCTTGC